>JABMPH010000001.1 GCA_013203805.1 Bacteroidota bacterium
GATTAGTGTCTCGCATAAGAAAAAATATCGCTAAATTTGACATTAAACCACAAGATGTTGGATTTGATAAATTACTGAATACCAGTACTTAAATTTGACGTTAGTTGGAATAAAAAAAATGAAGCACGACACCAAAGTTTGAAGAAGGAATAGTACACTACTATGACTTTACAGACAGAAGTTTAAACATTCTCAAAACGATTATGAAATAATTAAGGATTATTAAAAATGGCAAGGCGAATAACAGACAAAAAGCTACCACTAATACTTTATAATATCGTGATTGGTCAATTAAAAACCATCGGAAATTGATTTCTAAACAAGAGATATATTTCCCTCGACCTTCTGACTTTAATGACCCTTTTGATGGAAACATCCCTATTAGATGGGATTTAATGACATATAAAGATTGTTTTAAAAAAAATCTTGACATAATAAATATCAAACATAAAGACAAAGACCAGAAATCAGTTAGAGAATATGCCAAGAAGGTTACTGATGAAAAAACATTATGGCATCCAGATAAGTTAAAGCGGGAGCGACCAGAACAGTTAGAAAAATGGAATTCAATTATTGGATTATTATCTCTTTCTTCAATTCCTGATAATATTTTAATGTGGTCTCATTATTCATTTAATCACACAGGATTTGTTGTTGGACTCGATAGTAAATCATTAATGGAAAAATATGACTTTGATTATTTTGAATCCATTGTTTATCAAGAATATTACCCACTAATTACAGGGGACGATGATGGAACTACTCAATTCTACAAAAAATTCTTTCATAAATCAGAACTTTGGAAATATGAAAATGAGTGGAGAATAAGTAAGAATCATATGGACAAACGCGTAGTAAAACTAGAGAAGGATACCATAAAAGAAATCATTATTGGCTGTCGAACTACTACAAAAGAAACTAATAATATAATAAAACTGACAAGAAAGAATCTAGGATTCGATGTTCAAATAATGAAAGCAAGTCAAAATAAAGATAATTTTAAAATAACGATTGACACAATTGAATAATTACGGTTGCCAACAAAAGCTCATACGCCATTGCCGCGGTGCAGGCTTCATAGAAAAAATAAAAGTAAATTTGAAAATGAATTTTCAACTCAATAATAATCATAAGTAGCGGCAACGGCGCATAGCATTACCGTTGTGGCCAATTGCAGAAAACATAATATCCATGAGAACATTACTGACAATAATATTAATATGCTTTCTTTCAAGTAACATACTTGGACAAATCAAGACTATCCATGTTTTCGTTGCACTTTGTGACAATCAATATCAAGGAATTGTACCTGTTCCTTCAAAACTAGGAAATGGTAAAGACCCAAGAAACAACTTATATTGGGGAGCAGCTTATGGAGTAAAATCATATTTAAAATATAAAACAGACGACTGGAAATTAGTGAAATCTTATAAATCAGAAAATCCTATCATATTAGAGAGAGTTTTGTTTAAACATGCAACTCAAGAAATTTTCATTCTAGCAGATGCTTATGATGGTGAAAAGATTAAAGATTGTACTATTGATTTTATAAAAGCAGCCAATAATCAAAACCCCTTAAAGATTTCATACGATTCATTGAATCTAAGTTTTGGTGGAAATGCAGACTTGGTTGCTTATGCTGGCCATGATGGACTTATGGACTTTAATATAGACATTGACTACAAGACCGATATTAAGAATGAGACTGATATAATTATACTTGCTTGTTACAGCAAGCACTATTTTTCACCGAAAATTAGGATATCAAAAGCAAATCCCATCCTTTGGACAACTCATTTAATGGCTCCAGAGGCTTATACTCTAAAAGCTGCAATTGATGGATGGATACTTAATGAATCAGGAATAGAAATTGAAGAAAGAGCAGCTCAATCATACAATAAGTATCAAAAATGTGGCATCAAGGGAGCTAGAAACCTTTTCACATCCGGATTTTAAAATTAATAAACTAACTATGATTAAAACAAGACCAAATAATTCGATAATCTTTCATTGGGTATTGGTAATTGTACTGATTGTCATTTTGATAATAAAGATTCGTATAAATGTTTTCGGGTTCTTAGTTATGATTGGATTGTTATTACTAACCCTCATCATAAATAGAACAACATATCTATATCTAGAGAAAGACAAACTGAAAATAGTAAAGAAAAACTTCTTATTTATTCCAACATTTTCCAGAACAATAGATCTTGATTTAATTGAAACTATTGAGATAGAAGAATACATTAACGAATCATTTTATCCATCACTTTTTTTTGAATGGGCATTGTTTATTTCCTTTATTGGGGGATTACTATTTTATCTTCCTCGTTTTAAATTATCAATAACGTCAAATCAGGAAATTGAAGAAATAGAAATCAATACAAGGAGAAAAGAATTTATATCCATTGAATCAAAATTAATAAAGGACTTAAAAGACAAAATAGTAAGAAAGAAAAACAACTGGCCACAACAACAAATATAATGCATGCCGCAGTTAGTACTTCGTAGACAAAGAAATTGTAAATTTGAAATATAGTAAAATCAAAGAAACTTATTGAACACGATGCGGCACGCACCATATTCAAACCGTTGGCAACCATGGTGTCGTAACAACAAGGTCCATCTTCGGTTCATATTTTGTTTTTTTGCCAACGCACAATATGAGAATTTTAGAACTTTAACAATATCACGTAGAATCTGGACATAAAGAA
>JABMPH010000249.1 GCA_013203805.1 Bacteroidota bacterium
CCATTTTGGTGTTGCTCAAAGCGTAAATTCAAATCTTTGGTATAGCCAGCATAATTATTACCATCTTTTTGACTTCTAAGTATATATGTATAATAGAATTCTTCCATTTGAATTTATTTCACAGGGTCCAGTAATTATCAATAAGTACAATTGATGATTTTGCTGACTTTACAATATCAGAAACAAACTGCCATGCATCGAATATTTGACCGTCATAAAAGATGTCTTCTCTAGGAGGTAAGTTGGATTTTAGTTGAAGTTCAAATTCATTAACTTTATTTTTTAATGAAAATACATCGTCTTCTATTTTTGATATCCTATTGTTTACAGAATAGCCTTTTAAGAGGTATTCTCTCAATACCGAATTTGCCCATATTCTAAACTGAATGCCTCGTTTTGATTTGACACGATAACCAATTGAAATTATCATATCTAAACTATAGTGTTCAACCTGATAACTTTTACCATCAGCAGCAGTTGTCGCAAATTTTGCGATAACTGAAATATTGCTTAATTCCTCTTTAAGGGCGTTGCTAATATGTTTACCAATAGTTTTAATATCTCTGTCGAACAAAACTGCAATCTGTTGCCGATTAAGCCAAACAGTATCTTTTTCAACCCTAACTTCTATTTGAAAGTCGGCATTATCAGGGGCATTGTATATAATAAGCTCAGATTTGTTCATTGATTTTTGAGAAGGCGATTATTATTAGCTAATGTTTTTTCTATTCCCTTCTTTCTGAATTGTCAAGTATTCCTTGACAATTGAATTTGGAGTTAGCTCTTTTTCTTTATATACATTATTAATGTGCAAACTAATATTGATAGAGTAATTATTGCCAGATCACAAATAATTACAATTTAAAAATATTCGTTGATTCCTCTTCAACCATATTCCTCAAATCAACAATAAGTTGAGCGTTTTTCTTAATAAACTCTACATCAAAATCTTTATGGTTAGTAGTAAGTACCACACAATCGAACTTAGCTAAATTTTCAGAGGAAAATGTTATCGAGAAAAATTCTCTCCCTTCATTGGTTTTTACTTGGGGAATGTAGGGGTCGTGGTAACTTACCTTACCTCCTTTATGAGCTGTAATATCCATTATATCAAGAGCAGGAGATTCCCTTTCGTCATTTATATTAGGCTTATAAGCAACACCAAGAAACATAATATTACTTCCATTCACCGCTTTTTTCTGGCTGTTAAGTGCTGTTGCTATTTTGATATACATATAATGCGGCATTCGCATGTTGATATGGCCTGCGGCATGAATCATGCTGAGTTCGAAATCATATTTTTTTGCTATGTGCTCAAGGTAGAATGGGTCAAGTGGAATGCAGTGCCCACCAATACCGGGACCGGGATAGAAAGCCTGAAAGCCAAAGGGCTTTGTTTTAGCAGCATCAATTACTTCCCAGATGTTAATATCCATTTTGCCTGCCAGTAATGCCAACTCATTTATCAGGCTTATATTTACAAGACGGTAAGTGTTTTCAAGGATCTTAACCATTTCGGAAACTCGAGGTGAACTTACCTTATATATATTGTCGATTGCTTTTAAATATAACGCCTCACCTATTTCAACTCCATCATCACTCATTGCACCTAGTACCTTTGGTGTGTTGCGGGTGTGGAATTCTTTGTTGCCGGGGTCGACGCGCTCGGGGGAGTAGGCGAGCCAGAAATCGGTGCCTTGAGTGAAGCACGGGGCGTGGGGCGTGGGGCTTGCACCCCTCTGTCCTGCGGACATCTCCCCTAAAGGGGAGACAAGTAGTGGGTTTTGCTTGGAGTATTCTTCGATGAGGGGGAGCATGAAGTCTTCGGTAGTTGTGGGGTAGGTTGTGCTTTCGAGGCTTACGAACGTACCTGGTTTCATATTCCTACCTATATCTATACATGCTGATTCGATATATGACATGTCTGGTTTGCGGAATTTATCCAAAGGTGTTGGTACAGCAATTATTAGGGCGTCACATTCTTTCATGCGTGAGCAATCTGTGGTTGCTTCTAATTTTAAGGTCTTTACAACAACCTCGCGGAGGACTGCATCACGGATGTCGCCGATGTAATTTGTGCCACTGTTAATTAGATCAGCTTTTTCCTGGCTTTTTTCAAAACCTATTACTTTTATTCCTGCTTCGGCGAAGTTAACGGCTAGGGGGAGGCCGACGTAGCCGAGGCCGATTATGCCGACGATTTCGGTGTTGGAGGAGATTTTTTGGAGAATTTGTTGTTTGTGTGTCATATTATTTGAGGGACAGGGGGACAAAGGGACAGGGGGACAAGGTGTCGCCATGTTTTTGTCTGAATTAAGATTTAGTTATTCTTTTATGTGACAGGGGGACAGAGGGACAAAGGGTTGTTTATTCTTGTCCTGATTCGTTGCATTCATCCACTAATACCTTTTCCCTACAATTTTCTTTTAAGTGAAGCTATAAGTCCTGTTAACATACTGTTTATATGATGCAATTTATTAATTAATTCAGTATTAGATTCAATAAACTTCAATCTTATACTTACTTCTATCTGTGTTTCCAACTCAGATAATGACCCGAGTGACATGTAAAGAAACTGGATATATTCTTTCGTATTTTTTCGAGCGGCACCCTCAGCGATATTTGAGATTATAGAAACCGCAGCTCTTCTCATTTGACTTATTAAACCAAATTTTTCTTCTCCGGGTAAACGTTTTGTCAATTTATAAACTTCTTCCACCAAATCCAGGCTTTGTTTATAAACTTCTAGATCCTTATGACTTTTAATTTCTCCCATTGTCACTTAGTAACTTTGTCCCTTTGTCACGATGTCACTTTTTTGTCACTCTATAACTTCATAACTCTGTAACCCCTCAATAATCAACTTTGCAATTTTTGGATCATTTCTTTAGCATCAATATTAATCTTTGAAAAGGCAAACCATCTTTTACCAAGGTCTTTTAAAGAAGCTCCAATATGATAAACCGTTTTGTTGTCGATTATTAGGAAGCGGTCGTGTGATTGTTTAAATACTTTTATCTCGATTTTTGGATATTGTGCATTATGTTTATTCAAGTCTAACTTCAGCTGTTTATTTAATTTGGTTGTGTAAATTGTTGCTTTTACATCAGTTAGCCTTTTTGAGAGAAGAGTTAGAATGGTGTCATCGCAATAGTTATCTATTAAGACAATTGAATTTTGTGCTGTTTTAATGAGGTCTGAAACGAACAGCCATGGAGTATGTAATAGTTTATTTTTTACAAATGATTCCAACTCTACACAATATACTTAATAAAAAATAAAATTACACACCCTGAACATCGAAGATTTGTCCATTGTAGAAGATACCTTCGGTTGGAGTTAAGTTAGTGTTTAAAATCAGATCGAATTTTTCATCGTGCTCTATAAGTTTCTCTTCTAATCGGTCAACACGTTTATTTATTGCATAACCTTTGAGTAAATATTCTTTAAGTATCTGATTTGCCCAAATTCTGAATTGTGTACCTTGCTTAGAGTTAACTCTATAACCTATTGAAATAATCATATCAAGATTAAAATATGTAAGCAACCTTGACACTTCTCTGTTTCCTTCAACTTGAACTGTTCGGATTTTCCGAACTGTTGATGCTTTTTGTAACTCTCCTGTTTGAAATATATGCTTTATGTGCTCACTAACATTTGCTTTGCTACTAGCAAAAAGTGTCACAATTCGAACTTGAGTAAGCCAAATAGTTTCATCTTCTAGTTTTACCTCTATTGAAGTAGTAAGTTCGTTAGACTTATATATTAGTATTTCATTATTGCTCATTATTGAATATATACGGCTGTTGGTTGTTGGCTGTTGGCCAAATGCTTATTTATTCCTTTAATTATACCAGAAACAAACTGCCATGGAGTATGTAATAGTTTATTTTTTATAACTTGATGCCAATTTCTTACAATTTACTTTCAATACTCCAGTTCCTGTTTTGATAATTGAAACATAAATTCTTTCGGAAACCTTTTTATATTATACTTTACTGCTTGATTTAACCTAAATGATTCATAAAAAATGACAAAACAATTGCTATTATCACGATTTCAGTAAACTAGAATAAGTATTACCAGAATTAGATATTGTCATTTTTTACTAAAGTGCATTTATTTTAACGCATCTGCTTCGTTGCTAAACCTTTGAAATAGACTACTATATCTTCAGGCTTAGACGCCTCACATCTGCATCAAACTAAATGCATGAATTATTCAGGTTAATGTTCTTGTTTCAACTTCATAAAGTATTACCAAATCTCTATCTAAAATAACCTGAGTATTTCTTATTGTTAAAATTTTTGAATTTATATTTTGAGATAACTCAATATTTGAAGATATTTTCCTTTTTTATTTACAAGGATGATTTGTTGATCCCTGCCTAGCCGGCAGGCAGGCGTGGATTCTTTTTCATCGGATTTAGCGGATTTAACGGATTATTTGTTTTCGCTTTGCTCAAACTTATCTGCTTAACCTGCCTGACGTGCCTACAGCAGTTAAACCGGCAGGCAGGTCTGTGTAATTCGATGATAGATGTTTTGTTGTTGATTTGGCCTGCGCTGCGCTGCAGGCTTTTGTTATCATCCCTGATAAGCTATCAGCCGTTAGTCATTTCATACAGGACACCGTTTACCTGGTCAACATTTGCAGAGGCATTGAGTATTTCTATACCCACAATTTGGTTATTCTGAGCGAAATCAATAATAATACCTGGCTTTTCCTGATCACTTTCGGCAACAGCTAAAGAGGAAAGCTGTATGTAGAGGACATCGGTTTCTTTATCATATTTAATCTTCATACTTTTCTAATTTAGATGTACGGTAAACAGTCACAATCAATGCTGGATTTTTTTTGGCGTTTACAAATACTCTGTAAAGGTAAGGTTTTTGATTTATGATATCAAGTTTTTGATAAATAGAAAGTCCTGTGGCATCAATAATAATCCTATCAGGATTCTCTAGTATTTCGTCGATCAGCTTTATATCCAGATTCCTGTGGTCAATTTGTTCGATGGCGTGTTTTGAGTACTTGAAATTCATTTTTATCAACGATTTTTTTATCAACGAAAGGTGAAAGAGGGCTTCAGTTGTCAACCCCGTACGTTCGTTCC
>JABMPH010000250.1 GCA_013203805.1 Bacteroidota bacterium
CTTCCGACTTGCTGCTGATGCTCACAAAGATATGCGTCGAAAATCGGGCGAACCTTTTATATTGCACCCTATTTCAGTTGCAATAATAGCAGCCAAAGAAATAGGGCTTGGTCGAACATCAATAATATCAGCATTACTTCATGATACCGTTGAAGATACTGACCTTACACTTGAGGATATCGTAGGGATTTTTGGTGATGAAGTAGCGAAAATAATTGATGGACTTACAAAGATTGATGAAATTTCTGTAACATCCAGCACTGCACAGGCTGAAACAATCAAGAAACTATTGTTTACACTATCGGATGATGTTAGAGTTATACTTATTAAGTTGGCTGATCGTCTTCATAATATGCGCACACTTGAGAGTATGCCTCGAGATAAGCAATTAAGAATGGTTTCAGAAACTCAGTATATTTATGCACCCCTGGCCTATCGATTAGGTTTATATAGAATAAAGAGTGAATTGGAGGAACTATCCTTTAAATTTTCTCAGCCCTTGGTTTACAAAGAAATACTAGGCAAAATTGATAGTTCATCAAACGAGCGACTATTATCCTATAATATACTGTATAAAACTATTTCCCATGAGTTTGAAAAACTAAATATCAAATTTGAAATAAAGCTAAATGTTAAAACTGCTTATTCAATTTGGCAAAAGATGCGAAAGCAGGAAGTTCCCTTTGAAAATATATACAATACCTCATCAATCGACATAATTGTTGATTCTGATCCAAATAACGAAAAACTTCTTTGTTGGTCAGCCTATTCAATAATTACGGAATTATATAGATCGAATAGTAAAAGGCTTCGAGACTGGATAAGCACACCAAAAGCAAATGGTTACGAAGCAATACATGCTACAATAATGAATCCGTATGGTCAATGGGTTGATTTACATATTCGCAGTAAGCGGATGGATGAAATTGCCAACAAAGGTTATGCTGCTTATTGGAAATATAAAGAACTCGACAAAATAGACACAAGCATTGATAATTGGTTAAATAAAACAAAATTGTTACTCGAGGAAAATGAAGAAGACACTTTTGATTTCATAAGAGATTTTAGACGAAATTTATTTTCAGATGAAATTATTGTATTTACACCAGCAGGTAAAATGTTTACAATGCCAACTGGTGCTACAGTACTCGATTTTGCCTACACAATTCACACTGATTTAGGTAATCAATGTATAGGAGCAAACATTAACCATCGTATTGTACCATTGGGACATATTATGAAGTCGGGTGATCAGGTTGAAATAATTACCTCAAAAATTCAAAATCCAACTGAGGATTGGTTCAAATATGTGGTTACAGCACGTGCTAAATCACGTATTACCAATTCAATTAAGAATGAAAGGAAACAGTTTAAAAAAATTGGTAAAGAAAAATTAGAACAATATTTCAAGCAACTTAATATAGAAAATACAAAAAATAATATTAATTTGCTACTCTCGGGTAGTAATATTAAAGGTCCTATTGATTTGCACTATTTTGTTGCAAAAAATATGATAGGATTAAAGGAAATAAAGGAAATACTACAACCAAATGAAAGCAGACTAAGTTGGATAAAGAATATCCGGCTTCCTTTTACAAAACCCAAGATTGTAGCAAATTCTGAAGTAGATGATGAAGAGGTAAAAACACAGTCAAGTATTGAAGAGAAGATATACATTTCGGATTTTAATAACCTCGAACATTATGTTTCAGACTGTTGTAATCCATTGCCAGGTGATAATGTAATGGGATTAGTTTTCCCAAATGAACCAATTCAGATACATCTCACTGATTGTGATGATGCTATACGCTTAATGTCGCAACATGGTAAAAATATTGTAAAAGCTAAATGGAAACAAAAAGACGGAATTACGTTTCTGGCCGGTTTGAATATAAAAGCGGTCGACAGTCTTGGATTAATAAAAGAAATTATCACTGTTATTACCGAAGAGTTCCAAATTAATATTCGTTCATTTAATTTAACCAGTAGTGGGGGATTAGCTGACCTCGACATAACTATTTATGTAGCAAGCACTAATACTCTAAAACAATTATTAACGAGTTTAAAAAAAATTAAATCAATCATTAAGACCACACGTCTTGATAAAATTTAGTTTTTTATTATTTATACTTAAACTAAATAAAAGAAATTTACTAATTTTACGCCAAAATATCCAGGCATGAAATTAAATAACAAAAAAGACACATATGATTCAGTAAAAAAACTTTTTACTGAACATCTGGAATCTAAAGGATACCGAAAAACACCAGAGCGTTATACTATTCTTAAAGAGATATATGCCACCGAAGGTCATTTCGACATAGAGACTCTTTATATTAGAATGAAAAATAATAAGTATCGCGTTAGTAGGGCTACCCTTTATAATACCATTGAATTACTGCTCGATTGCAATCTTGTAACCAAACATCAGTTTGGCAACAACTGTGCACAATTCGAACGCTCTTTCAAATTTAAGCAACATGACCATTTCGTTTGTACAACAGATGGAAAAGTACTTGAATTTTGCGACCCTCGCATACAGGAAATACAAAAGTCGGTTGAGGAATTACTAGGTGTTGAAGTTGCTTATCATTCCTTAACATTTTATGGTAAATGCAGCACTCATAAAAGTGGAGACACTAAAGATAGTTAGTAAATTTTGATAACTATTTTATTCGCTCAGTCTGCAATTTATTATTTTTGCAACATAATAAACCCTGTTTAATTACACAGGGTTTTTTAATGCAAAAAACATAAGTAATAGAGATAATTTGATAATCGAAAACAATTTGTAATAATAGCAATAACATGAAGATTGATGTACTTTTAGGATTACAATGGGGTGATGAAGGAAAGGGTAA
>JABMPH010000022.1 GCA_013203805.1 Bacteroidota bacterium
ACCATGGTCAACGTGTCCCATAACAGTAACAATAGGTGCACGATCGATCATGTTCGCCAGATCACCCTCTTCATCAATTACCTCGAGACTTTTATCTTCATCAACGCTTACAAATGAAGTTTGATGACCGAATTCTTCCGCAACAAGTACAATTGTCTCTGCATCTAATCTTTGATTAATTGAAACAAATAACCCAAGCTGCATGCAAGAGGTTATGATATCAGTAACGCTAACGTCCATCATAGTTGCAAGTTCATTAGCAGTTACAAACTCGGTAACTTTGATGATTTTGTTTTCATCTTCTTGTTTTTGAGCTTCTTCCGCCATTGTAAGAGATACAGAATCACGTTTTCTTCTACGGTGTTTTGCCGCTTTTGATTTACCTGCTGGGGCTAACCGTGCAAGTGTATCTTTAATTTTTTGTTGTATTTCTTCTTCTGTAGGCTCTGCTTTTACAACTCTTTTATTTGCAATGGGTCTCCTACTTGCACCGGCACCTGATTTATTTGCACCACCAGCTCCGGCAGGACCTCTGTCGGTTTTAGTGAACTTATTTGCACCCTCAGTTGTCTGAGGTTTCGGTTTAATTCTTTTTCTCTTCTTTTTGTTCTGCCCTACTTTATTGTCGGTAGACGAGGCAACAGGTTTTTTCTTTTTGCTACGCTTAATTTCAGTTGGAAGCTCTATTTTATCAAGAATTACCGGACCTGTAAGCTTAGTAAACTGTGTTTTAATAAAATTATCATCAACTTTCTCAGGTTCAACTTCTTTAGTTATCTCAACTGCTTTTTCAGTAGTTTTATCAATGATTGGATCAATAGATTTTACTTCAGTTGGTTTATCTTTTTTAATTTCAACCTCATCAATAGGAGGGGTGCTTTTTTTATCTTTAGGTACTGATTTTTCTTCAGCTATTTTTGGCTGAGGTTTTTTTGATATTTCTGATTTTGCATCCTGCTCTTTTCTTTTCTCAGCTTTAGATTTCTTTTTTGGTCTTGTTTTTTGATTAAGTGTATCAAGATCAATTTTGCCTAGTACTTTAATATCATGTTTTTCACTTTCAACAATAGTTTCTTCGGTTGGAATTATTTCTTTTGATTCTTCAACAACAGGCTCATTTATTATTTTGGGTGTTTCAGTTTTAACAGTATCTGCAACTTTATGAATAATAGGCTCCTCTTTTTTAGGAGTAACTACCTCTTGAGGTATTTCCTCTTCAATTGTTTTAATTTCAGGTTCAACAACACTTTCAATAACGGCTGGTGGTACTTCTTCTTCAACTTTTTCCACAATTACCTTAGGAACTTCAATTTTTTCTTCAACTACAGTTTCTAAAATAATAGGTTCAGGTTCTTTTTTAACAATTTTTGTTTCTTCTGGTTTTGGAGGTGTTTGTTTCTCAACACTTCTACCATCAGCAAAAGATACTCCAATGTTCTTAATCATCAGTTCTTTTTCTGCAGGCAATTCAATTGTTGACTTTGTTACTTTTTCATGAGTATTGTCGATGCTAATAGATTCTTTGCCAACATATTCTAAACCTTTTTGTTGTGCAACTTCCTTAACATGCTTTTCGTCCTGAAATTCTTTGGTAAGAAGTTCATACATTTCTGGGCCTAGTTTTGTATTAGGCTTTCGCTCAATGTCATAACCTTTTTGTGTAAGAAAACTTACTATAGAATCCAAGCTGATATTGAATTCTCTTGCAGCTTTACTTAACCTTACCACCTTATCACTTCCTGTCATACAATTATTTTCGTTTACTCAAACGTAAATCTTCACGATCTGCGTAAAAATACTATTTTTATTCAAACTCTAATCTGAGAATACGTAATACTTCATCTATTGTTTCATCTTCAAGATCAGTTCTTGTAACCAATTCTTTTTTGTCTAACTCCAAAACACTTTTTGCTGTATCGCATCCAATATTCTTGAGTTCATCAATAATCCACTGGTCTATTTCATCGATAAATTCTATCAAGTCAACATCTTCCGCCTCTGAATCACTATCTCTATACACATCAATTTCGTAACCTGTTAACTTACCGGCAAGCTTGATATTAAAACCCCCCTTACCAATTGCTAGTGAAACTTGATCAGGCTTCATAAATACTTCGGCTCTTTTAGTTTCATCATCCACTTTTATGGATGTTATTTTAGCTGGGGATAAAGCTCTTTGAATATATAACGATGTGTTATTTGTAAAGTTAATAACATCAATATTCTCATTCTTTAGTTCACGCACGATGCCATGAATTCTGGAACCTTTCATTCCAACACACGCACCAACAGGATCAATCCTATCGTCATATGATTCAACAGCAATTTTTGCACGTTCACCAGGTACACGCACTATGTTTTTTATGGTAATTAGGCCATCATAAACCTCAGGAACCTCGGCCTCAAATAATCTTTCGAGGAATGATGTTGATGTACGCGAAAGAACAATAACAGGAGTATTATTCCTCATATCAACCTTAAGTACAACAGCTCTAATTGAATCACCTTTTCTAAAATAATCGGATGCTATTTGCTCTGATTTAGGAAGAATTAGTTCAATACCTTCATCGTCAAGAATAAGTATTTCTTTTTTCCATACCTGATAAACTTCACCAGTAATTATTTCACCAACACTTTCTTTGTACTTCTTATAGACATTATCTTTCTCATAATCAAGTATACGAGAAACCAGATTTTGTCTAATTGAAAGTACTTCACGACGACCAAAATCAGCTAATTGAATTTGTTTAGAGAATTCCTCTCCAACTTCAAAATCAGGCTCAATTTTAATTGCATCAGAAAAGGCTATTTGTAAATTTTCATCTTCAACTGCTCCATCCTCAACAATTTCTCGATAATGCCAAATTTCCAGATCACCCTTGTCGATATTTACAATAATATCAAAATTGCTATCCTCTCCAAACTTTTTTGTTAGCATACTATGGAACACATCTTCCAGAATGCGCATCATAGTTTCACGATCTATATTCTTAAATTCTTTAAACTCCGAAAAAGTTTCAACTAGATTCATGTTATCCATAGTTACTCGTTTTTTCAGTATTATTAAAAAGTTATTATTCTTTTAGTTTCTTTAATTTCACTCATTGGAATAGAAATCAACTCACCGAAAGTAGTTTTTTTAATTTTCTTATTCTTACTAGTAATTTCTTCCAACATTTCAATTCCAGTTTCGTCAGCTTTCTTTAGAATTCCTCTAATTTTCTTATCTTCAATATTAATAACCTGAACTGTATTGTCAATGTTATTAGTGTATTGTCGTAATTGCGAAAATGGTTGGTCAGCACCAGCAGAAGCAACGCTAAGCTCAAAATCTTCTAATTCACGATCAAAGCTGCCTTCAATGAAGCGACTAAGTTCAACGCAGTGAGCAATTGTAACAGGTGTATCACCATCAATAAATACTTTGATACTGTTATCAGTACTTACTTTAATAGCAACAACAAACCTGTCTGTACCAAACAAGCAGTCACTGGTTAATTTTTCTATGTGTTTCTTACTAATCATTTACAAAAAGAGGGGACTTCCGTCCCCTCACCCTTTCATCTAAACCGTTGTCCGACTAGGGCTCGAACCTAGACTGGCAGAATCAAAATCTGCAGTGCTACCATTACACCATCGGACATTCGGGGCGCAAAGATAAAGCATTTTTATTTAACACAAACAATAGACATAAAAATTAATTTTTAATAATATTCATAAAGTTAGCCAGGGACACATAAAAATATGCATGTAACTCATTTGTTATTAAATTGTGTTAAAATCAGTGTTATTTAAAAATAGTATTTGATGAAATTGTATATTTTCGCAGTAAAATAAAATAGAGTAAACTTTAATATACATGGAAAATTTCAAAAAGTTTAATCAATTAACCGGGTGGATTGTTTTTGCGATTGCAACAACGGTTTATTTTTTAACACTTGAACCCACAGCAAGTTGGTGGGATTGTGGTGAATATATTGCAACAGCATACAAACTACAAGTTGGTCATCCCCCTGGAGCACCATTGTTCCAATTATTGGGGCGTTTCTTTTCACTTTTCGCCTTTGGAAATCTTGAGAATGTAGCATTGATGATAAATATAATGTCGGCATTGTCGAGTAGTTTTACAATTTTATTTCTTTTTTGGACAATTACTATGTTGGCCAAAAAGATTATGGTTAGCTCTGAAAATAACATCCCCACTTTGGGCGAAGGCTGGGCAATATTAGGAGCTGGTCTGGTTGGTTCATTGGCTTATACATTTAGTGATTCATTTTGGTTTTCTGCAGTTGAGGGAGAGGTATACGCTATGTCTTCATTGTTTACTGCCGTTGTTTTTTGGGCAATCCTTAAATGGGAAGAAGTAGCTGATCAACGTACTGGTTATCGCTGGTTGATACTTATTGCGTATATAATGGGATTATCAGTAGGTGTTCACTTATTAAACTTGCTGGCAATACCTGCTATTGTTTATGTTTATTACTATAAAAGATATACATACTCTCATAAAGGTTTTATAATTGCTGGGTTGTCATCCCTTGCAATTATGGTTGTTATTATGTACATGATTATTCCCGGCATAGTTGAATTGGCAGGTAAATTCGAATTGTTTTTTGTGAATTCAATAGGAATGCCATTTAACTCAGGAACTATAATCTACTTCCTTTTAATTATTGGATTAATAGTGTGGGGATTGTACTATACGGCAAAAAAGGGGAAAACTGTTTTAAATACAGTAATACTTGCAGTTGTGTTTATATTGATTGGATACTCATCCTTCTTTATGATTGTAATAAGAGCAAATGCAAATACTCCTATAAATGAAAATGATCCGAAGGATGCTGTAAGTTTACTCGCTTATTTAAATCGTGAACAATACGGAACCTGGCCAATTTTCTATGGTCAGTATTATAATGCACCTATTGTTGATCATGCTGATGGAAACCCTGTTTATATGCAGGATGAGAAAAAAGGTAAATATGTTATCAAGGATGATAGAAAAGGTACTATTCCTGTTTATGACGAAAAGTTCATGACCATCTTCCCGCGTATGTGGAGTAGCACCAAACCACAACATATTACATTATATGAGCATTTTGGAGATGTTAAAGGAAGGCCGATAAGTGTGTCGGATGGAAAAGGAGGTAAGGAAGTTCTTTATCGTCCAACCTTTGGCGAAAACTTGAAATTTTTCTTTAGATATCAGTTTAATTTCATGTACATGAGATATTTCATGTGGAATTTCGCCGGTCGACAAAACAATATTGAAAGTCAGGGTGAAATTAATCACGGTAATTGGATAAGCGGAATTAATTTTATTGATTCAATGCGGTTAGGTGATCAAAGTAATTTACCATCTAGTATGGCAAATCCTGCTAGAACAAAATTTTACTTTTTGCCATTAATTCTTGGTCTGATTGGTTTCTTTTTTCAGTTAAGTAAAAGTAAAAAAGATACATGGGTTGTATCATTAATAATTATAATGACAGGCCTTGCCATCATAGTTTATTTAAATCAAACACCATTGCAACCACGTGAGCGTGATTATGCTTATGCTGGTTCATTTTATGCATTTGCAATTTGGATTGGTTTAGGCGTGTTGGGATTATATAGTGCTCTTCAGAAAAGGATGGGGAATAAAGCCATGGCAGCAGGTATTGTAGGTGTTGCTTGCTTAGTACTTGTTCCCGGAATTATGGCCGAGCAGGGATGGGCATCACATAATAGATCGGGTAAATACTCAGCTGCTGATTTTGCTAAGATGTATCTCGATTCGTGTGAACCGAATTCGATACTGTTTACAAATGGCGATAATGATACTTTCCCTCTTTGGTATGTACAGGAGGTTGAAAATTATCGCACAGATGTAAGGGTTGTAAACTATATGCTATCATC
>JABMPH010000251.1 GCA_013203805.1 Bacteroidota bacterium
GACAAATGCTTGACCAACTATTTTGAGTATTGTTATTATGTGAAAACAGTAGGTCATTACTCGTTGCCTGGATTAATTGATCCATTGATTAACTACTCTCAACTTACATGTGAAACTCCCGTTGATAATATTCCACCATGTAAACCAATACTAAGTGTGCACACAGATTGTGAGCAAATCACAAACGAATTGGCAATGTATCTACCTTTTGATTCATGTAGTTATGATGCTGTTAAATATTATATTTATTATACTCCGCCTGGAGCTGACAATACTCAGCTAATCGATTCAATAGATTATATAGCAGATGATACTACCTATTTTATTCATGATAATCTATCAACAGTTGTTGGCTGCTATTATGTAACTGCAATAGATTGGGTGGGCAACATTAGCGAAATTAGCAACATTGTTTGCGTTGGCTATGATGAATGTCCTGTTTATGAACTACCAAATGTATTTACTCCCAACGGTGATAATATTAATGAACTATTTGTACCAATAGGATCAAGAAATGGAAATCCCAAAGCAAATGTAAATAGGGTTGATATGACCATAATGAATAGGTGGGGAAAAACCATGTATACCACCACTGATCCTGAAATAAAATGGGATGGTAAAAACCAGAATAATAACCAGGATTGTATAAACGGCGTTTACTATTATGTATGTGATGTTTATATCATAACTCTTGATGGTGAGGTAATGATAACTATGAAAGGGTCGGTCACAATTATAAGGTAATAGATAAGCATCTTTAATGCTCAACCTCGTTTTATTTATGATACTATGAAGACTTTTGGCAGATAGAATCTAATAAAAACAATCAAGATGATTAACAGCAATAAGTTTATAATATTTAGTTAGTACTATACTTATAAAAAGTAAATACTTTACTTTTGGTATCTCAATTTAGGCAATATGTTTTTCAAAAAATACATAAATAATAAATATTTCTACACTGGTTTGTTATTTATAGTTTGGTGGGTGTATTTTGATCAGGAAAGCCTTATTGTGCAATACAATCTTGCAAAGATTAAAATAGGACTTGAAGATCAGAAGGAATATTATATTGAAGAAATCAAAAAAGACGAAGCAGCAATCAACACATTACAAAACGATACTGTATTGCTTGAAAAATATGCTCGCGAAAAATATTTTATGAAAAAGGATAACGAGGATGTTTATCTGATTGTTCATAAAAAAGAGGAGTAAGATTAAAGAATCCATCATCAAAGAAGTTGGATTTCAAGGTTGTATTAAAACCAATCCTCTTATCTCAGCTAAAAAAATACCGATGATCCAACAAATTGAAATACGGCTAAAATCAATGGCGAGGGGATTTCATAATATTGATCGAGTAATAAGTGGTGCGTTTAATAAGCTTCCCGATACTGGTTTGATAAACATATTCGTAAAGCACACCTCTGCAGGATTAATGATAAACGAAAATGCCGATCCCGATGTACAAGTTGACCTACAAAGTTTACTAGATAAAATGGCACCTGAAGGTGCACCTTTCTATCGGCATACTATGGAAGGCCGCGATGATATGCCCGCTCATTTCAAATCTTCTGTTTTTGGGCAGACGCTAACCGTACCACTTACCAATGGCAAACTCAATCTGGGAATCTGGCAAAGTATTTTCTTTTGTGAATTCAGGAATTATGGGGGGAGTAGGACGATTGTTGTGACATTGCATTCCTAGATAGATATTTAATACCATCCCTAACAACTTATTTTATATTAAACAATTATTCATTTCACCTACCGAAAAGGTTTGCGCTGACAATTTTACAATGCTATAGTTATATTAATTATAAATTAAATAACACCACCTATTTGATCTCGTCTTCTCATAATTTGTATTTTTGCCGGTTCTAATAAATAAGAGTACCAAATACTAAATCGAATAGCTAGAATGAACATAGATCCCGAATTTATTTTTGAAACCAGCTGGGAAGTCTGCAACAAAATAGGCGGTATATACACCGTAATATCTACAAAAGCCAAAAGCATAATTGAAGAATTCAATGATAATTATATCCTCATAGGTCCCGACGTTTGGAAAGGAACCACTAAAAATCCGGATTTTATTGAAGACCCAAGCCTTTTCGAAGGATGGAAAGCAATTGCATCCAAAGAAGGCCTTAAAGTTCGTACCGGAAGGTGGAATATCGAAGGAAATCCACAGGTTATCCTTGTTGACTTCACAACTCTTTTCAATAAAAAAGATGAAATATTTACTCATCTGTGGGAAACTTTTAAACTTGATTCCCTCCATGGTGAATGGGATTATATTGAATCGGCAATGTTTGGGTATGCTGCCGGACAAGTTGTTGAAAGCTTTCAAAAACACCAACTACCCCACCCTACTAACGTTGTTGCCCATTTTCATGAATGGATGACAGGATCGGGAGTACTTTATCTCAAAAATAAAGCCCCACAAATTAGCACGGCATTTACAACTCATGCAACTGTTATGGGAAGATCAATCGCAGGCAATGGTTTTCCTCTTTACGAAAATATTGAACAGTATCAACCAGATCGCATTGCTCGTGATTTTAATATTATCAGCAAGCATTCACTTGAGTCACTTTCGGCAAATGAAGCTGATGTTTTTACAACTGTTAGCACAATTACGGCTAAAGAGTGTAAGCAGTTTTTTGGTGTTGAACCACAAATTATTACCACCAATGGATTCGAGAAAGACTTTGTTCCAAAGGCAAATCAATTTGAAAAGAAAAGAAAAGCTGCACGAAAGATAGCTCTGGAAGTAGCATCTCAACATACCGGAGCTACATACGATGAAGATACACTACTACTCATTACCAGTGGAAGATATGAATACACAAACAAAGGAATTGACTTGTTTATTAAGTCATTAAATAATATTAAAAGTAGTATTAGCAAAAAAATAGTTGCCTATATAACCGTTCCGGCGGGTCATCATGATCCTATCTTGTCAGAAGATGGGAATTTTTATGGAGTTGATAGATTTTTAACACATCATCTTCATCACCCCGAACATGATCCTGTTCTAAACGAACTTAAAAATCTGGGACTAACAAACCATGAATCTGATAATATTCATATTATCTTCGCTCCTGTCTATCTGAATGGTAATGATGGAGTTATAAATCTTCCTTATTACGATTTTTTAATTGGGTTCGATTTATCAATATTCCCATCCTACTACGAACCTTGGGGATATACTCCTTTAGAAAGTGTTGCTTTTAGAATCCCAACTCTAACTACAAACTATGCAGGCTTTGGCGATTGGGTTACGAATTCATTTGAGCTAGAGCACAATTCAGTTAAGGTAATTAAACGTCACGAAGGGCAAGGTAGTAGAGCCATTGCACAAATAGAAAATACCATTCTTGATTTTGTTAATCTTACCGATCATTCTAGTATTCGGAAAGAAACCGGCAAAGTGTTAAAAAAGGCTCTTTGGCAGCAAATGGCCGACAATTACTTTAAAGCATGGGCGTTAGCTGTCCTTAATTCATCAAAAAGGAAAATAAATCTTCCTGCAAAAAAATATACTGAAACACTTAAAATAGATGCTGTTGTGAACTCACATAAACCCGAATGGAAAAAGATACTCGTTCAAAACATATTACCGAATGAATTACTTCCACTTAAAGAACTCGCTTTCAATTTATGGTGGTCGTGGAATTACACAGCAACAAATATGTTTGCTGATATAGATCCTGCAAAATGGAAATTGTTTGAATATAATCCTGTTAAGCTGGTTGAATCACTTTCAAAGGAAGATATCGACAGGTTGATGAATGATGCTGGTTTTATTAATTCACTTAATGGAGTTTATGCTGATTTTAAGGATTACATGAAGCAAGCAGAGGATAAACCCGACGAGATGGTTGCATATTTCAGTATGGAATATGGGCTACACAATAGTTTGAAAATATTTTCTGGCGGGCTTGGAATACTGGCCGGTGATTATTTAAAACAAGCGAGTGACTCTAACAAGAATTTAATAGCTGTTGGTTTACTTTATCGTAATGGATATTTCAAACAGGAGCTGTCAATTTTTGGCGATCAGCAAGCTCTATACATAGCTCAAAAGTTTACAGAGTTGCCCATTGTTCCTGTAAGAAACGAAAAAGGAGAATGGATAACTGTACTAGTTGCCTTACCGGGAAGAACCGTCACGGCAAAGGTTTGGCGTGTAAACGTTGGCAGAATACCATTATTCTTACTTGACACAGATATAGAGGCCAATAGCACTGAGGATCGTTGTATTACAGCTCAACTTTATGGCGGCGACAATGAGCACCGATTAAAGCAGGAAATATTACTTGGCGTGGGGGGAATAAGACTTATTAATAGTATAGGATTACAACCCACCATCTATCATAGCAACGAAGGTCACTCTGCTTTTAGCGGACTGGAAAGAATTAAGAATATGATGGAAGCTCAGAAAGTTGACTTCCATATTGCAAGAGAGTTGGTGCGTGCCAATGCATTGTTTACCACTCACACACCCGTTCCGGCCGGACATGATTCGTTCGAAGAACATTTAATGAGGGCTTATCTGAGTCATTTCAGCGAAATTTTTCAAATTAGCTGGGAGCAGTTTATGGCTATGGGAAGACATAATATTTCAAATTCATCCGAGAAATTCTCGATGAGTTTGCTGGCAACCGGACTTTCACAGGAAGTAAATGGTGTTAGTAGAATTCATGGTAGGGTTTCACGTGAGATGTTCACCAGTTTATATCCCGGTTATTTTACCGAGGAACTTCATATTGGTCATGTTACTAACGGTGTTCATTATTTTACATGGACCGATGAAGCATGGCAAAAGCTGTACAAAGAGAACTTTGATAAGGATTTTGAAAATCATCAATCGGATCCAAAGGCATGGCAAAAAATATTGAGTCTGCCAGATGAGCAAATTTGGAATACACGTTTGGCATTGAAGAAAAAGCTAATTGAAGCAGTTAGAGAGAAGCTAAAAAATGATCTTACGAAACGTCAAGAGTCGCCTTCGCTAATACTTGACTCAACAGCAAAAATAAAGAAAGACACATTGATTGTTGGTTTTGCTCGACGCTTTGCAACTTATAAAAGAGCTCATCTACTATTTACAGATATTGAACGTCTTTCAAAAATTGTAAATAATAAAAAGAAACCAGTTATTTTCATATTCTCCGGTAAAGCACATCCAAATGACAAAGCCGGGCAGGATTTAATTAAGAGAATAATTGAAATAAGTAAAATGGAAGAATTCGTCGGGAAGGTGTTGTTCCTTGAGAATTACGATATGATTTCGGGCAAACTATTAACAAGCAGTGTCGACATTTGGTTAAACACACCAACACGCCCGCTTGAAGCTTCGGGTACAAGTGGCGAAAAAGCCGTTATGAACGGCGTTGCAAATTTCAGTGTTCTCGACGGTTGGTGGGCCGAAGGTTATAAACCAGAAGCAGGATGGGCCATTGAAGAATCCAAAACATTTGCCAATCAACAATTCCAGGATGAATTAGATGCTCAAATTATCTACAACACCTTTGAAAATGAAATCGTGAAAAAATATTACGATAAAAATGAACAAGGGGTGTCTACAAAATGGGTTTCTTATATTAAAAACACTATTGCTCAGGTAGCGCCTAATTTTACCATGCAACGAATGTTGGAGGACTATTACAAACTTTATTATACTCCTTTAATTGAACGAAGAAAAGAGATTTACAAAGATAGTTTCGCTCCCGCAAAATCATTGGTAGCATGGAAAAACAAACTTCGTGATGCATGGAAAAACGTAAGTTTGGATTCACTTATAGTCCCAGATGCAGATAACAAACCATTGGAATTTGGTAAACACTTTATTGCTGAAATATCACTTAATATTCCCGGACTTGACCCAACTGATATTGGTGCCGAAATTATTATGGGTAACAAAGTTGATGGTGAGGTACGAAAGATTTCATTTAAAGATGAATTAACACTTGTTAAATCCAACAATGGCAAAGCCAATTTTAAGTGTGAATTTCCTTTGGAACATACAGGGGTTTACGACTATGCGTTTAGGATTTTTCCGAAAAACGAGTTATTGCGTTACAGAATGGATTTCCCTTTGGTAAAATGGATATAATAATCCCAATCGAAATCATCTTTAACTCCATGAAAAAGTAAATATCAAAGTTTATTTGATGATATCTTAATCAGGAATCATATCTGCTTCATAATCAATATTCGCCTATCTTATTTTTCAAATGAAAAACCTACAATGAGTTTTTTTGTATTTTAGTAGTTTTTGGAGAAATAAGATTATCAAGTATGAATAACATATTTCTTAAATCCTTTCGGGGAATATTCCAACAGCTAATATTAACCATATTAGTATGCTGTTTCAATATTTCGACTTCTGGTCAAGAAATAAACACTTCAGTAATCGACAGTCTTTATTCCAGCTACATTGCTTCCAACAATGATTCAGCAAGTATATCGTTGCTTGTTAAACTAGTTGAGATTATGGAATTAAATTCTATTAATGAATTTAAAAAAGTTACAATTGATAATTATTTGCAATTAGCTAACACCATAGCCATTGACTCAATCTTAATTAATCAACTGGCCTTTGATATTGACAGAACTGGCGTTAGATTTAGAAATAATGGTGACTATATCTCCGCTTTAAAATTTCATAATTGGGCACACGATATTGCAAAACGTATCAATAATAAAAATCAACATTCAATAATATACAACAATATAGGGGTTGTTTACCGCCGCCTAGATGATTATCAAACAGCTCTCTTAAACCATATAATTGCCCTTCAACTTGCAGAAGAAACCCGCAACATTAAAAGCCAGGCCATTGCAATTAATAGCATTGGCAATATCCAAATGATGATTGGCAATCTCGATGAATCATTGGATTATTTCAAACAAAGTTTGATACTGGAGCAAAAAACAAACAATTTACTTGGGATAGCGATAAATCTCAACAATATAGGAAATGTATATGCAACTAAAAATGACTATCCAAAAGCACTTGAGTATTTCAAATTATCACTTGATGTTAATATGGAAATTCATTCCCAAAAAGGGATAGCTATTTGCTATAATGATATTGGTAATATTTATGAAACTCTTGAACAGTATAACCGCGCTTTGTCATATTATCTGGATGCGTTTATAATAAATAAAAGTTTAAATGATCGACATAGTGAGGCATACTCGTATTTACAGGTGGGTGAGTTATATACAAAGTTAAGTCAATACGATAAGGCTCTGAAATATTTATTACCAGGCCTTGACATTTCGAAAAACATTGGTGCAAAAGCATTTACGATGGAGTTCTATACGGCTTTGTATATTATCAATAGAGCACAAAAAAATTATGAAAAAGCATTTGATTATCTCGAATTATCCTATCAATATCAAGATTCTATTAATAATATTAATGTGAGAAAAGATATAGCCAGGATGCAGATTAAATTCGAAAGTGAAAGAAAAGAAAACCATATCGCTCTTCTTGAACAAAATGCCGAAATTGCAGAATTAGATATAAATCGACAGAAATCCATTAGTTTACTTATTTTGAGTGCCTTCATAATAGCATTGGGGTTTGTTGTCTTTTTATCCTATTACTTATTTAGCAAGAACAAAACCAATAAATTATTATTGGAGAGAAATAGAATAATTGAGAAAACAAAGGCAGAACTTGATAATTATTCAAAACAGCTACTAATTGCAAAGCAAGAAGCCGAACAAAATAGCAAAACCAAAGGCGAATTTCTGGCAAATATGAGCCATGAGATTAGAACTCCTTTAAATTCCGTAATTGGTTTTGCTGAACTTCTTAGCGAATCAGTTACTGAACCACAACAACTTAATCATTTAAAAGTTATTAAATCAAGTGGTAGAACTCTCCTTACTCTAATAAACGACATACTTGATTTAAGTAAAATTGAAGCTGGAAAGTTTACTATTGATTACGAAAAAATTCATCCGGAGTTGGTTATTGAAGATATTATTCAAATATTTTCACATCGCTCGTACGAGAAAAATATTGAATTAAAAACAAATTTCTCACCTGAACTACCTGAAACAATATTTTTCAGCGAACTCAGGTTACGTCAAATACTATTTAATTTGGTTGGTAATGCAATCAAATTCACGCACGATGGAAGTATAATTATAGATATAAATGCTGAGAAATCAGAAAATGATGATGAGGTTAGCTTATTAATAGTTATAACAGATACCGGAATAGGGATTAATGAAGATGAACACCTCCATATTTTTGAACCATTTAACCAATCTGCTGCAAACTCCAAAACACAGGGCACAGGACTTGGCTTAACTATTACAAAACGACTTGTAGAGATGATGAATGGAACTATCAATCTTGTAAGTCAAGAAGGTGTAGGAACGAAGTTCTCATTATGTTTTCCAAACATTAAAGTTGTTGATAGTATTTCGGATGATAAAGTCCCACTAACATCTTCCTCAACAACTAAAAAATTCGTAAACCTATTAATATTGCAAAATTTTCCAGGCGATTGTGAGGCATTCAATACGAGTGGAATTGAGAATTATGAGCACGAAATTGTTAGCAATATTGATGAAGCTAAAACACGAATAGCAAACAAAAATGTTGTTATTATTCATGGGTTTTCTGATGAAAAAACTAAACAGGCATTAAATATCCTTAGTAAAACTGTAACAACCCGAAATATGGTTTTTATAGTGATGTGCAACACAATCTCAAAACTTGATAGCAAACACAATAATGTAATCTTGATAAATAGTTCAATTCCTCAAAAAGAGTTAACACGGTCATTAATGGGTATTTTTAACAAGATTGCATTTGAGGAAAAATCGAGTTACTATTTTCATGAATTTATCACAAATAGATCAAATGAAAATTTTATTGGAGATATATCAGAAGTTTACAACAGTTATTTTAAATCAGCATCCACAACAAAAATGTCGAGTACCATACTAGAGTTTATGGGTGCTTTAAATAAGATTGCAGTTAATTTTGGTAATGAAGGATTAAAAAGCTATTGCCGTGAGCTTGAGATTAAGATAAACAATTTTGAAATTGAAGAAGTTGACAATCTTCTCAATCTATTTAATACAAACTATTTGCTTTTAAATGAGCAGGATAATAATAATGATTAGAAACCGAAATATTAAATGCCAACCATCATTATTCATTTCGACTTTGAATAAATTGGCTCTATTAATTTTTATGGTTTCCTTTTTGGGGTTAGCTGCTCAGGATACTACACAAAATGCCAGCTTGAAAAACTTATTTGAAGCTGACAAAACATTCACTCCTGAAGAACGTCTGAATCTGGCCAACAGTCTGATTGATATTTTTTCTGAATCAAATCCTGAAAAAGCTGATATATATATACTTGCTGCCATTAATATTGCCAAAGAAATAGAGATTAATTCTAAGGTTATCGATCTGCAATTAAAACTTGGAAGCAGTAAAAACAGACAATGTAACTATAGCTATGCCGACAGTATGTATCAGATTGCCAAAGCTACAATAAACCCTAACGAATTTCCTAAGGAAAAAGCAAATATTGATTACCTTATTGCTAGTAATTATTACGATTGGAGTAAATATATTGAATCAAAGAATTACTACCAAATAGCAATGGCTGAATTTCAATTTTTAGGTGATAAAAATGGAGTTGCCAGTTCATTAATCGGACTATCAGCAATCGCATCAAATTATAGCGACTATGAGCTGGCCATTGGACTAATGAAGCGTGCACGTGATATATATATTGAGACTGATGATCGGAAAAACCTTGTTAGAACTACATTAGGGCTTGGAGTAATACTTGAAAAATGGGATAAAAACGAAAGAGCTTTAGCATATTATAAACATGTTTTACAAGAATTTGAAAATAGTAAAAATCAACTTCAGGAGATTAATATGTTGTTGCATATTGGAGATATACTATTGAAACAAAATAAATTTAGTGAGGCACTTAGCTATTATAATAATGCCAAAAAATTGGAAAGCAAAACAGCCAATATTAAACTACGTTCCATTTGTTTTAGTAATATTGGGGAAGTATACTTTGCAATGAAAGAATACGACAGCGCTCTTTATTATCAGCAGAAAGCTTTGGTAATAAAAAACGACGTTGGAGACAAAAAACGGATTACAATCTCATTATACAATATTGGAGAAATATATTTTGCTCTTCATAACAATGTCCTTGCACAAGAATACTCATCCAAAAGCCTTAAGTTATCGCAAGATATTAGCTTAAAGGAGTTTGAAATGAAATCTCTTTTATTACTTTCAAAAATCAATGAAGAGAAGGCTGAGTTTTCAGTGTCATATGATTATTTAAAACAATACATTGCCATTAAGGATACTATTTTCAATAATGAAAGTCAATCGATGATTAATGAGTTATTAGTTAAATATCAGTCGGAGAAATATGAAAAGGAAAATGAGATTCTAAAACAGAAAGATTCAATTACAACTCTTAAGCTTGAAAGCGAAGAAGACACTAAGCTATTTGCAATTTTTCTCATGTTATTCATCTTAGCAATATCAACTATCATAATATTTTTTCTAAATTTTAAATCTAATCAAAGGAAAAGGAGCTATTCAATATCAGCTAAAAAGAATAAGGAAATAACGGAACAGAAAGAAAAGTTAAGTGAGTTAAACAAGAATTTGGAATATAGCCGTGAACAATACCGAAGTATTGTTGAAAATGCAACAATAGGTATGTATCAAACTTTAAGAGATGGCAGGGTAATTTTTGCTAATATTGGATTAGTTAATATGCTGGGATACAATAGCTTTTCTGAATTTAAGGAAATGAATCTTAACAAAAATAAGAACAGGCAAGCATTTATAGATTTGTTGGAAGAAAAGTACATTATTTCAGGACGAGAAGATATTTGGAACAGACGAGATGGCAGTATTATGTTTGTAAATGAAAGTGCTTGGGTTGTACGGGATAAAAATGGAATTATACTTCATTATGAGGGAATTGTTGAAGACATATCGAAACGTAAAGAAGCCGAACTTGCATTAAAGGAATCTCAAGAGGAACTTCAAAATATTAACAATATTCTACAAAAAAAGAATACTGAATTTGAGTTGGCAAGAAATCAAGCCATTGCGGCAAATGAAATTAAAAGTCAGTTTATTGCCAATGTAAGTCATGAAATAAGAACTCCGATGAATTCAATAATTGGATTTACCGAGCTACTTTCTAAAATTATTACCGATAAAAAACACTTATCATATATTAGTGCAATAAAATCGAGTAGTAGTAGCTTGCTTACTCTGATTAATGATGTATTGGATCTTTCAAAAATTCAAGCCGGAGAAATCGACATTATCTATGAGCCTGTTTCATTTAATCATATTATACAAGATATTGAACAAGTTTTTAATTTAAGGTTGAGCGAAAAAAGCCTTAGTTTCGCTTCTAACATAAGTAAAGAAGTTCCAAATTCGGTATTTTTGGATAAAGTTAGGATAAGACAAATTCTATTTAATTTAATCGGTAATGCTATTAAGTTTACAAATAAAGGTAGTGTAACACTTGATATACAAGGAAAAACTAATAATAGTAGTGTTGATTTACTAATTTCAATTACAGATACTGGAATTGGCATTTCAAAATCGGAGCACGAAACAATTTTTGAGGCCTTTAAACAGAGCAAAAACTTCCATGAAAAATCATCGGGAGGAACAGGTCTTGGATTAAGTATTTCGAAGAGATTGGTAGAAGTTATGGGTGGCACAATCTCTATTGAAAGTAAAGAAGGTGAGGGAAGTAAATTTTTAATATCGATGCCCAATGTTGAAATAGCAACCCACGAAACACAAACTTCTCAAAAAAATATTCTTAGTTTTGATGAGATAACATTGAATAAAATTTATGGTGCTCAAAATATTGATTCGAATTATATACTATCCTTGGATGAAGAGATACGTAAAGAACTGATTATTGAATTTGAGCAAAAATGGGATAATCTAGTCAGTAGCCGTATGATAAATGATATTGTTTTATTTGGTGAAGAACTTCTGTCGTTTGCGAAAAACAATAACAATGCTTCGCTTATAGACTATTGTGAATCTCTGATTTTCTACTCAAATAATTTTGATATTGAGAACATAAACAAACTTATAATTGCGTTAGGAAATATTATTAAACCCAGCCCGATTATCCTATTAAAATGAAAGTGTATGAATAATAAATCTGAAAAAATATTAATTGTTGATGATGTTTCAAAAAACATTCAAATATTAGGAAATATACTATCTCAAAAAAACTTTCAAATTGCTTATGCACAAACTGGGCAACAAGCATTGGATATCTGCAGTATACAGGACTTCGACTTAATACTTCTTGATATTATGATGCCTGGGATGGACGGATACGAAGTTTGTGAAATACTTAAATCAAATACAAAAACAAGCGAAATACCAATTATATTTTTAACAGCAAAAGCTGATATGGATAGTATAATTAGGGGGTTTGAAACCGGGGGTCAGGACTACATAACAAAACCCTTCAATGCTGCTGAACTACTTGCACGAGTAAATAATCATTTACTAATTAAACGGCAAAGAGAAAGCTTAAAAGATATAAATAGTCATCTGGAATACCTTGTTAAGGAGCGAACACATGAACTTGAAACTGCAAACCATCAGCTAAGCGTACTTGATCAGGCAAAAAGCAATTTCTTATCCGTTATTAGTCACGAAATACGTACTCCATTAAATGGAGTTATAGGCTTAACAGAGTTGTTAAATCAAACTAATATTGATAAGGATCAAAAAGAATATCTTACATATTTAAAAGACGTTTCGAAAAGATTAGTGAGATTTAGTGATACAGCATTACTAATAACTACCTTAAAAATAGACAAATATCTTCCGGAGAAATTACCCGTTTCGTTAAATAACCTTATTAATGATTCACTAAAGGATTACAAAAATAATAGTATCAGCTCTGAATTACAGATTATTGCTGATCTGCCTGCCGATGATTTGCTTGTAAAAGTTGATTCTGATTTATTAAAAACCTGTTTTTTAATGATTATTGAGAACTCAGATAAATTCAGCAATGGTGATTCAAGGCTTAGTATATCATTGGATATTCGTAATGAAGATGTGTCAATTATTTTTAGCGACAATGGCCCAGGGTTTTCCAAAACGGCGTTGGATAATATATTTGAACTGTTTTCTTCAGGCGATATTCTTCATTCTGAAGGAACTGGTTTAGGATTAGCAGCTGCCAAATTAATATTGGATGCCCATGAAGCTAAAATTGATGTTAAAAATTTAGAAACAAAAGGGGCTCAGTTAACCATTACACTGAAATATATTTCAAGAAAGGACTTTTTAAACGAATAACAATTGAAATTACTTAAGAATATCAATTCCAAAACAACTACTTTCCCCTCCCCTGTAGGACAATTAAAACAGTATAAATCAATATTTTGAAATCCATTGCAATCGACATGTTCTCAAGATATAATATGTCGTAACGTAGTCTTTCAACCATTTCATCAATATCTGAAGCATAGCCAAATTTAACTTGCCCCCATGATGTTATGCCCGGTTTTATCTTCATCAATAATCTATACGGTGGAGCTTTTTTCACAATTTGATCAATATAATACCTTCGTTCAGGTCTGGGACCTACTAATGACATTTCACCTTTAAGTACGGTGTAAAACTGAGGAATTTCATCTAATCTAACTTTTCGCATATACTTTCCGAAAGGTGTTATACGTGGATCCTCGTCAGATGACAATTGTGGCCCATCATTTTCAGCATCATCATACATCGATCTAAACTTATGCATCATAAAAGGTACGCCTCGCTTACCGATTCTTTCCTGCGAAAATAATATTGGCCCTTTTGAGGACACCTTTACCCCTATGGCTGTAAAAATATATACCGGAAGTAATAATATCATCGCAACCAGCGATACAAGAATATCAATTACTCTTTTAATTGTTTGTTGCCAAGCTGGCATTAAATCAGGAGATATTTCAATAAGAGGTGTATGAAAAATCCCTGATACTTTTACCGATCCAAAAATAATATCTTGCATTAACGGGATTACTTTTATGAGTACATTAGTTGTTTCAAGTTCCGTTATTATTCTCTCAACTGTGTCAATCTCCGACCTTTCAATTGCAATTATCACCTCCTCAATTTGATAATCCTGAATAACCTTATTCAAGTCTTTATATGCGCCAAGGTGTGGAATATATTGTTCAATTTTAAAAAATCGAAAATCATGAACATTTACAAAACCAAGAAACTTATTTCCTGATGATAGTTCTTGCTTGGAGATATCATTATACACTTTCATTGCGTTTCCATTACTACCCACAATAACGGTATTAAAGCCGATTTTACCAGAGTGGATTTTGCGTACAGTAGCAGTGGTGATAATTAATCGGAAGCTGTACGTAAGTAGGAATTGGAAGGAAAATAGAGTTACAAACGACTGATAATACGATTTATATGTAAGTATTACATCATCAAGAATTAAAACGAAGAAAATAATAGTGACACCAATTATTGTAACGAAAAAGGTTTGCCCTAACTCTTTTAATCTGGCTTTTCGGTAAATACGACGGTATGATCCAATAACTATGTATAATGCCAACCAAAACACAGGAACCAGAAACAAGCCTAACCATAGCTTATTGTCGGCCCAAATTGTTTCGATGTGTGAAAAAACACTATTATCCTCGGTATATTTACGATAGACATAAAATAGACTCCACGCAATTGCTGCTGCCAACCAGTCGAAAAACACATATTTAGTAACTTGTAACCGTCTATTCATAACTAATTACCTATACACTATTTTTATATTATCAATTAATAATTTGGTGCTTGTTAAATCGCTTTCCAAACCTGCTCTAAAGATTACCTTATAATCGTATGCCAATGGAGCTAGAGATAAATTAGACCCTAAATTGATATATATTTTCTTCCACTCACCATCGGTGTGATTTAAAATAAGCAAATCCTTTTCATCTAGTCCATATTGATCACGAATCCAAAGCCCAACTTGTAGATAATTATTGGTTTTAAAATTTAGCTCCAGCAATATTATTGTCCCGGCAGGTTGCATATCAAAACTATTATATGAAGTCCCCAGGTATTGACTTCTTTCTGTTGTTAAATTTATTTCGCCAGAATACCTCGAATTTGGACTTAAAAAGGCAATGGGATTATTTTCTGGTTCAGTTCGTTGGATTATTGTATCATTATAGTTTTCAAACGAAATACTTGATTGTTCAAAACCCTCTAACCATGCAAATTTAGTGTCAGAATAGTATGTTGTAGTTAATGTTCCAAGAGTATCAGTTTTCCCAGGAAAAAAATCATAATCCTCAAAAATTATTGGTTTGTAAAATGGATATGGAACTCTGGTACTTGATATCCCATTTAGTTTAATACCTGGCCTTATCTCAAGTTTATGTTTACCAGATGCTAGTATAGGGATAGGCTCATAATCCTTTATGGGCAATTCAAATACTCCTACTAATCCATCATCAAGGTAAACCCAAACATCTATAATATCCGCTGAATTAGTTCCTTCATCGGGATAATAAGTGTTGAGATTAATGTCATCAATACTTATATAAGCAGGAATTGTTTCATCGCCTTTAAACTTGTAGCATCCACTTACAACAAAAACACTTAGCAATATAACAACCGAAAAATAGTAAACTTTTAAACCTCTTCTCAACATTTAATTTCTTATGTTTTTTATAACGGGTAATTGTGTTTGATATTGTTATAAAAACAATTTTTTAAGAATTGGCCGAAGAGTTACCTATTTCATTCATTATCATGTGTGCAACGTTTAATGCATTGTATCCATCTTCAATTGTTACTGTTGGTGTTGTGTTGCTTTCAACCGAATTCATAAAGCTCTTTAACTCCTCAACAATTGCATTAATATTCTTAACCTTTGGTTTATCAAAAAAGATTCTGCGTTTCTTTTTGTTAGGTCCCAAATCAATAATCATTGCCATTGGATCATCAGGTTCACTATCTAATTCTTCCATCTTAACTATTTCCGAAACTTTTTCAAGAAAATCAACTGTAATGTACGCATCACGTTGGAAAAACCTAATCTTACGCATATTTTTTAATGATATCCTACTTGCTGTAAGATTTGCAACTGCACCATTTTTAAATTCAAGACGTGCATTTGCAATATCTGGAGTATCACTAACTACATTAACCCCGCTGGCACTAACCTTTGATACCTCCGAGCCAACGGCTTTAAGTATAATATCAATATCATGAATCATCAAATCCAATACAACCGGAACATCGGTAC
>JABMPH010000252.1 GCA_013203805.1 Bacteroidota bacterium
TCTTCTAAATTTAACTCAAAATACAGCTCGTATAAGTAGAAATGCAAACTGACACCCCAAATATCGAACGTATATGAACTAAAATATATGGGGTTTTTATACTGGACTCATAAATGTATGAGATTTTAATTTATGGACAATAAACTTATTCCTAATGTATCTGTTGATTCAATTGTTTTTGGTTTTGATTCAGTTCATTTGAAAGTATTATTAATTGGACGGGATATCGTTTATAAAGGAGTCCAATACAATGATTGGAAATTTCCAGGTGATTTGATTCGGTGCGACGAGAATCTTGATACTTCTTCTAAACGTATTCTGAAAGATATGACAGGTCTTGAAAATATCTATATGAAACAATTAAAAACTTTCGGGGCAATCGACAGGCTGACCAGAAAACCAAGGGATATGACATGGCTTATCACTATTAATCATCCGGAAGAACGTGTAGTTACTATTCCGTATTATTCGCTTATTAATATGTCAAACGGTGCGAATAACAATTTAAAACTGATTTCAAACGCGCGGTGGTTCAATGTAGATGATGTTCCTAATTTGAATTTAGCATTTGATCATTATGAAATTTTTAAATTTACCCTGAAAACCCTTCGTAATGAGTTGCGTACAGAACCTCTTGCCTTTGAGTTGTTGCCATTAAAATTTTCACTTAGTCAATTGCAAAGAATTTATGAAATAATAATAGGAATTCCTCTTGACAGACGAAATTTTCGAAAAAAAATCCCTAATCTCAATTATATTGTACCTTTAAATGAAAAAGAGATGTCTGTTTCACACCGACCTGCAAAATTATATATATTCAGCAGGGATATTTATCAAAAATTAAAAAAGGAAAATTTCGACTTTACAATTTAAATAAGCCATCTGCCCATTTGATTTCTGTCAAGTATTGTAGACACGCATCATCATCTTTAAATTTGTCTGCAAATTCTAAATACAAATAATTATGTATAAATATCTTTTTGGACCAGTCCCGTCACGCAGATTGGGTATGTCGTTGGGAATTGATTTAATACCCAAGAAAGTTTGTTCGTTGAACTGTGTTTATTGCGAAGTAGGGAAAACCACCAAACTTACTACCGATAGATTAGAGTACGTTAAGTATGATAAAGTTGTTGCTGAGCTAAAGCAATTTATGAGCAACAATCCTAAAATAGATTACATTACTTTCTCAGGATCGGGCGAACCTACTTTGAATAGTAGAATAGGTGATGTGTTGGATTTTGTAAAAAGCAATTATCCTAAAATAAAAACAGCAGTATTAACAAACGGAACTTTGCTTAATGATAAAAAACTAAGAGATGATCTTTTGATGGCCGATGTTATATTACCTTCTTTAGATGCTGCAAGTCAGGCAGTTTTTGAGAAAATTGACAGACCAAACATAAACCTCAAAATAAAAACATATATACAAGGCTTAATTGATTTAAGAAATGAATATAATGGCAAAATCTGGTTAGAAATATTCTTGTTAAAAAACTATAACGATTCAAAAGAAGAATTGGGATTAATTAAAGAAGCAATTATTAAAATAAACCCCGACAGTATTCAGTTAAACACATTAGACAGACCAGGTACTATTGCAAATTTAATTCCATTGACAAGAAGCGAAATGCAGAAAATTATTGATATTTGGAATTTGCCTGATGTTGAAATAATTGCCTCACCTCCCGAACGGGCAAATATAGAATCTTACAGAGATGACATTGAAACAGCAATCTTAGAAACAATATCCCGGCGACCGTGTACTCTTGATGATTTACATAATTTGTTAGGTATTCATATAAATGAAATCAATAAATATTTAGGAAATCTTGAAGCGGAAAATAAGATAAAGACAGAAAGATTGGATAGAGGTGTTTTTTATGAGATAAAACATAAATAACAAAAATTGAAAAATTATCTTAATGCAAATTTCAGAAAAACGATCAAAAATAAATTTTAGGAGTTTTCTATGGCATGCCATATTCTTGGCATTTGCATCAAATTTTATGGATGTTGACACCATTATTCCTTCAATGCTCATAAAAGCAGGAGGTAATTCGGTTCACCTAGGTTTTTTAACTGCTATAATGTTAGGCGGTTCGAGTGTGCTACAACTTGTGTTTGCTCCAATGCTATCAAAGAAAGCATTAAAACTAAATCATCTGCTTTTGGGAATAAATCTAAGAGTTCTTGCATTGTTTTTAATGTCATTAATGTTATTTTTTTCTTCTTCATTGTCTGGAGATGCCATAATCATATTTATTTTTATCTTAATTTCCATTTTCTCATTTAGTGGTAGTTATTCTGGTATTTCGTATACCGATATACTTGGGAAATCAATAAGAGCAGAAAGTAGAAAATCATTTTTTTCCATAAAAGAAATCCTTCTAAGTATTGGAATTCTAGTTTCTGCACTCACTGTCAGGTATTTGATAACTCGTTATGATTATCCAGATAATTATGCTTTACTCTTTTTTATAGCAGGAGTATTACTATTGATTGCATCATTTGGTTTTTGGAATCTAAAAGAAGTACGTTCAGTTAATCCTGTAAAAAAAAGCATGATTGACTTCTTTAAGTTAATACCAAAGGAAATTAAGAAAAACCAAAATCTTAAATATTATTTACTTATTATAAATACTCTTGGACTTGGTATTGGTTTTTTGCCATTTCTAATTCTTTTTGCCAAGGATAAGTTTGATTTATCTTATATGCTAATTGGCAATATACTGTTATTCAGGATTTCAGGAATGCTATTTGCAAGTATTGTATATTACAAATTGTCAAAAAAAATTAGTTATAAAGGTCTTTTAACAATTGCTGTTTTTATTGGCGTAACAATTCCTATTGTTGCTTTATTATTGAGTAATAATCAATTTTACTTTCAATTTCTTTTTGTCCTGTCTGGTATATTTGTAACGCTATTTAAAATATCTAATAATGGTATTCTTTTGGAAATTTCAACAAATCAAAA
>JABMPH010000253.1 GCA_013203805.1 Bacteroidota bacterium
ATACCGGGTAAAGGCTTCCCTCTTTCCATACAATTCTTCCATCAGAAAGCTCTTTTAGCTTCTTCATAATTTCATAACCGTAAGTATCGTCGTCTTGGAGGATTGACAAAATAATTGGAATTGAGGATGCCCCCATTAATTCTTTTGGAATTTTTCTCATGATGTTAATTTAAAACATTTTATTCGTCAAGTTAGTTGAAAAGTCTAATAAACATTTAAACGTAATAAGGTTATTTCATCTTATCGTACGTTAGTGCTACAAAAATAAGATATAAATGTTTAAAAATTCAGAATAAAAATATTTTCTTCAAATATACAAACCTGAGTTCAATTATTAAAAATATACGAATAATTATTAGATTACTCACCCCATATCATAAATAATGAAATAAAGAGATATAGGATTGAAAAAGGATTAACTCAAAAAGATTTTGCCAAAATCTTACAGATTGATGAATCAACTCTTGGCAGAATAGAAAGTGGAAGTAGAAAAAATACGATTAAAATCAAAACTAAATTAAAAATTTATAATCTATCAATATAAAATTAGAATGATATATATTTTTATTTAAAAAAGTTGTATTTTAAACTAATTAAATATTTGAGCCGACAAAAGACCTTCTAGCATCTCTAATATTAACCAAATGGGACAAAAATTATCAGATATGAAAAGTAGTCTCAAGAGAAGATTAAAAAGAATAAATTTAATTATTGTTATCACTGTTGGAATTCTTACAATAATAAATTTTGTTTTTGATAATTCTCGTTCTACTAAAACTAAGAATATTATAACTAGTCTGAATAATTCTGTAAATGTAACTAACAAACTTAATTCAAATCTAAATCTCATAATTGACTATTACATTCATATTGTAGATAGTATTCGTAAAATTGATAATCATGATATAGCTATTCCTAATTCTGTCAAAGAAAAAATAAATGAAACAAAGGATTTAAGGATTAAAAATTATAACCAAAATAATTTTATGTTGATAGGAAGAATAATAAATAAAAAAAGAAAGGGTATTGAAGGTTTAACGGTATTCTTAAAAAATAAGAACGACAGTCTAAAGTTAATAACCGATGATCATGGCTATTTTCAATCTTCCATAATGCATGATACTTCATTAAACATTGATTTTAATGCAAATATAAAAGATGATCAAAATAACAACTTGTTGTTAAAAAATCTTACATTTAATCACAACCAAACAACAACTCAAAGAATTAAAAAATGATGAAATTCTCTATCCCAACATTATTATTTTTGGTTATAATATTGGATTGTAATGCTCAGTTAGAAATGGTTTCTGGTGTGGTAAAAAGCAGTATTGACAATTCACCTATTCAAAATGCTGAAATTTGGAATAATGATATACATACATTGATAATTCAATCTCAGCAAGACGGGAAATTTGAATTGTCAACTTCTAATAAACGTTTTTTACTTATATGTGATAAAGATAGTTTTAATTCTTATGGGAAGTGGGTTACTCCACCTGAATACAATTTAGAAATTGTCCTTTCTCCAGAAATTCCAATACCAAATTATATGGAATTGACTGTTAGTGTAAAAAATGAAAAAAATCAGCTACTGGATAGTATAAAATATCAATTTGAAAATATTAATGGATTTGACTGTTTTACGATTGGGAAAAAACACGTATTTAATATTCCAATAGAAAAAATTAAAAATAGAAACGATAAATTAAAACTAAATATTGAGAGAAAAGGATATAAAATTTTGAACCATTCGATATTTTTTGAAGAACATGAAAAACGGAATAAAAATAAAGGAATTGCATTTAAAATGCAACGTGATTTTATTGGAGGCGGTAATCAACTAACAATAGATTCTACAAAACTAGATTCACTTACAAGACAAGATTCAACTTTATTGTTAAAAAATCTTGGACTCAAAATTAATTCAGTTTTTTTAATTTCAGGAGCATTATATAGTGGAACTTCGTGGCTGATATATAAAGAAAAGGCTAATGACCTTTATTCGAATATTTTCCCTTCATTATCCCAACAAAAAGTAGACGATTGGGGGGATTACATGAAATATACAACTCGTTCTAAATTGATGGGTTTAACAGCCATTAATTCAACTCTATCATCATTACCCTTTATATTAGATTGGAGTAATGCAAATCCAAATATTGATAAAAGGTTAATATCCGGTATATATTTTATCGGTTCCGTTGCCTTTATAACATCCGGAATTATCTCAGGTAACAAAGCCAATGATATTAATACACAATTAAACTCAACTTACTCACAACTAAGTGATGCTAGGGTAACAAAAATGGGTGATTATCAAATGTATAAAGAAAGAGAGAGATTGTTTTACATCAATGCCGCAATTAATTTATCAACCACAATTAATACATTAATTTTTTATAATCGTAATAATGAAATGAAAGCAAAAACACATGTGTCCATACTCTTTAATATTCCGTCAAATAATTACTATTCGTCTTCATTTTGTTTAAATATAAAAAAACAGTTTTAAAATGGATTCTATAACTTAATAATTATAAACAAAAAATTAATAGGAGATTTAATTATGAAACATTCAAAATTATTATTTATCTGTTTAAGCATTTTTGTATTAACTGGGTGTGAAGGAGAAGACCCAATTCCCCCTGATTCTGATATGCCGGATATATTTGGGATTTTCAGTGAACGACCCGACGGCGTTAAATTAGATATAGATTCATATTTAGGTGTAAGCTTTGGCGGTGGAGGTAATTTCGTCCCCAACATAGATGCTGGCTTTATTGATGATGAAAATGAACTTAAAGAAGGTTCTAAAAGTAAACGTTCTTCAGTGAATGTAGGTTCTTCAGGAGATTGGGCATTATGGTTTGTACAAAATGGATTAGAAGGCACCTCTGACAGTAAAGTAAAAGATATGTCTGAATATTCAAAAGGGAGTTTAAAATTCTGGGTTAAATGTGAGCCGAAAGCACAAGATTTACTGATTAAAATCCGATCAGGTAATGTAGATGCTGGAACTGAAACTTCTATAGTTAATTTAAGTAATTATGGTCTTATTCTTGATAATAATTGGCATGATTATAAAATTTCGATTTCCGATTTTGAGGGAGCAAAGCCTAAAGCAGATCTTTCTCAAATAAAAGTATTTTTTGTAATTGGATGTAGTAGTGGAGATACCGGTGGAACAGATGGTGATGCAACTTTCTGGGTAGATGATGTAAGATGGGTAAAATAAGTATTCTAATGAAGGATGTTTAATATTACTATGGAGCAGAAAAATATATTTTTAAAAGTATATAGTAATTATGTTGATTATTGCCTTAACTATTTTGGAATTTCTTTCTGGGTGTTAGAAAAGCGACAGAACCAATGAAGAACAGGAGTATTTGGATAGCACTTATTTTATGCCTGCCTGCCAAATTCTGAATTTACCTTTTGAAGTATAATATTTGTCCATCCGTCCTAAACCATATTGATCTGGATGGAAGGACATTTTAATAACATACCTAAAACTGCCTGATTATTATGTGCGTAAGGATGGTGATAATTTTGTGGGCTTGTTTTTATGAATTAAAAAAAAATCGTACCTTTTATAACAAAAAAACCTTTAACAAATCTAATCATGGCTAAAACAAAACTAATACTATTATTTTTGTTTTATAGTTTATTTCATTTGAATAATATCTATTGTCAAACAATGGTATCAGGGAATATATCTGGGACATGGTCTACAGAAGGTAATCCTTATTTAGTAATAGATAATTGTACTATTCAAAAAGGAGAATTATTAAAAATCCAACCTGGAGTCGAAGTTATAATTGGCGACTCTCTATCAATTTCAGCCTTTGGTCGAATTGAAGCAATCGGAAACCATAAAGATCCTATAAAATTTAAGGCACCAAATGAAGATGTTTATTGGGATAAAATTGAGGTTAATTATAATGGTGAAATAAGTGAATTTACTTATTGCGATTTTAGTAATGCGAATATAGCTATCTACTTGAAAATGGTAGGAAAGATTACCGATACTATGATTACTAAAATTCAAAATTGTAGTTTTACGAAATGTGATAGCAGCGGATTATATGGATATGTTTATGGTAATTCTACTTATAGTTGGGGAGGAATGTGGTCGCATTATCCCCATCTTAATCCTATTATAAAAAATTGCACTTTTGACAATTTAGCAAATGGATGTATTTTTTATATTAGAGGATGGGGTGCAGTGTATGCTCCAACTACCCGTGGCTATACCTCTCCCATTATTCTTAATAATATTTTTAAAAATATTACAAATACAGTATTAAAACTTGAAGCTGGCAGTTATGCAGGAAGTTCAGAACCAACATTTATTAATAACACTATTTATGATTGTGAAAACGGTATAGCTACTCAAGAACCTTATGATGTGAAAATTAAAAATAATCTATTTACTAACAGTGGAACAGTAATTCAACGTACTAATGATTTAAGTTCGACTCTATCTTATAATTGTTTTTTTAATAATACTATAAATTTTATTGGATATCCGGAATCATATGGCTTATTGGTAATGCAAAACCATAATAATGATCCTTGCGATATAGCTTTTAATATTTATAATGAACCATTATATAATGATACAGTCTCCTTTACTTTGTCAAATGATTCTCCTTGCATTGATGCAGGTTCTCCTGATTCATCTTTATTGGATGTGAAATTTCCACCATCACTAGGCTCAGTAATTAATGATATTGGGGCTTATGGTGGACAAGAAGCTGGCAATTGGCTAGATACAGTTCTTAATCTGACTAACATTGAAAGCTATAAAAACAATAATATTTTACTATCCCAAAATTATCCTAATCCATTTAAATCAATAACAAAAATAGAATATGAATTATCTTATTCTGATTTTGTTAATTTAGCTATTTTCAATATTTCTGGTCAAAAAATCAAAGACTTGGTTAACCAAAAACAAACTGCTGGTAGGTATCAGGTTGTATGGAATGGGACTGATCAGAAAGGGAAATCTATACCTAACGGATTATATTTTTATAAAATATCTTCAGGTGATTTTTTAAAAGTCAAAAAAATGTTTTTTATTCGGTAAATTTTTCATATTCGGTATGTGGGTTCTGTCGCATTAATTAATCAAGAATTTAATAATTACTAATTTTACCTTTCAACTAAAACTTAGATTAGATGTTCAAGCACCACC
>JABMPH010000254.1 GCA_013203805.1 Bacteroidota bacterium
ATTCACTATAGTATTTTCTCAACTATATAGCGATCTAATTGCTAAATTACTTTCACATCTTCAATGCAACAAATAAAAATTTTGCGTCCTTTTTTAAATTCTTACGTCTAGAGGTTACAAATTATAAAATCTTTAATCGTATGAAAACACAAATGAATATTTCGAAAATCCAGATCATATTTAACTTAATAATGATTCTTTTAGTTTCAAATACATCCTTAATCGCAAATGTTTTCGAAAATAATCTAAAAGATATTAAAATTGATGGGATGTTGACTGAACAAATTTGGCTCAATGCTAAAAAATTCACAAACCTTATTCAAATTGAGCCAAATATTTTTGCTCCTTCAGCTGTTAGGTCTGAGTTCAATTTTACTTACGATACTGAAAACTTATACATCGGCGGAAAAATATATCAAGACAAGAATACAATCGCTGCCAACAATGCCAGAAAAGATGATTCAAAAACTATTAAGTCCGATTATATTGCCGTGGGAATTGATCCTCTAAATAATGGCAATTCCGCCTATTTATTTATAATAAATCCTGTTAATGCACAGGGGGATGGAACAATTGATTTGGTTGGTAATCCCGACTATAGTTGGGATGCTATTTTTGTCTCTGAAACCCAAATTTTAGATAATTATTGGACGTTTGAATTAAAAATTCCGTTGACTTCAATAAATTTTCAAAATAAAGATGTTCAAACCTGGGGAGTAATGTTTTGTCGCTATTATGCAAATGAACAAGAACTGAGTATAAATCAACTCCTTGATAAAAATACTCCGTTCAGGGTCAGCGATTTTTATAAAATTGATGATATAAAAGGAATAAAAAAATCAAAAAAAATTGCAATTACACCTTACTTATACAGTTTTGGCGATTATAATAAATTGAAAGATTCTCTTTCTTTTGATGGTAAAATCGGGGGTGAAATAAAATATAATCCTACACCGTCATCAACAATTCTAGCAACCTTTAATCCTGATTTTGCTCAAGTAGAAACTGATAAAGAAATAATCAATGTTTCAGATTTACCTACTACATATCCTGAAAAACGACCTTTTTTCACTGAATCAAACGATATGTATCCAGGACTGGCGGTGAATACCAGAAATATTTTAGATATAAATGCTGGCTTAAAATTCAAACGTATTGGGAAATTTTTAAAAATTGACCTTACAACTATTTATGATAAAGATGAAAATATTTGGGGCCTTGGAAATCTTAGAATAACCGATAACAAAAAATATCATTTAGAAATAATTTCAGGTATAAAAAATGCTAAAACGGATTATTTGAAAGATTATGATTATAATGTTACTGTACATGGAAAACTCTATTTCTTTAATCAGCAAATGCAGGTTTACACATGGTATGGCACCATCAACATGCCAAACGGACAAGCCAATGAATTTGAATCTGTTAATGCTCTAAAATGGATAAGTCGTACGTGGAACGCTGGAGTCTGGAATCAATTTAAATCTGAATTATATAATCCAAATATAGTAGGCTTTCCAGCACTTTCAAACGAAATTATTATCGAAAGTTGGTTAGGCTACACATTTTACAATGAAAATGGTCTTTTCAGAAAAACTTCATTTCGAAGCCATTTAAGATACTTCGACTTATATGCCAATAGAGGCAATGGCTATGTTGTTAACATAAATCAAATTAAAAATCAACTGTTTTTAGGAAATTCAATTGGAAATTGGGATATAAGAATTGAATACAGTCCAAATATCACACAAAAATTCAGATTTAGATCTCAAGATCAATTTAATGATAATAAAGTTTTTACTGATGCAATTAGTGATTTTGTATTAATAGAACAATCATCACATACTTTCAATTTTAATTTTACAACAGATGCTTCTAAAAAAATTGGTGCTGAATTTAATTTTAATAATGCATTAGTTAGAAAATCAAAAGCAAATAATTTCTCATTGGAATCGTTTGTTAAAATCGATTCTAAGGTAATAATTGCTTACTCATACAATTTTATTGATATCGATGGTTCTGATTATCAGAATAAGTATAAACAAACAATTCATCGTTTGAAGGCTGAATATAATATTAACGATAAAATAAATATGCGATTTATCTATCAACCAAACCGAATTGAAATACCTTCAGATGAATATCTAAATCAGGATTATATATGTAATCTTACTTTCTCATGGGAATATATGCCTGGTGGAAATTTTTATCTAGTTTATAATAAACTTAGAAATTACGATAAATATACAAATGATCCTAAAAACTTTATTGATAACAATCATTCGCTAATTGTAAAAATTTCTAAGACTTTTTAATTGAACCATCAGTTTCTTTTAAACTTACTATAAATGCGGAAAGAAATATTAACAAAAGTGTTCTTTTGATACGACAAACTATACTCAATTCAGATAGCTTTTCGGGAAATTAGGCGCAGTTATTTTTATTCACAACA
>JABMPH010000255.1 GCA_013203805.1 Bacteroidota bacterium
AGTTCAGGGTGACGTTCTAATATACATTGTTAGTTTGAACGTCATGCCGAATTCATTTCGGCATCTCATTGTCATTTTCTAATTATGCCTAATCTAAAAATTAGGTGAACTCTTGCAATGACGTGCTTACTGACTTATTGGATGGCTTTACCATTCTCCCCTATTTCCAAATTTGTTTTTAGCAGCTTTTCCAAATTGGGCCGACGCTTCGTTCAATTCTTTTAGTATTTGTGCAGTGCTTTTTCCACTTGCACTTCTGGCGGCGGCTATTACCGTGTTACATTCGTTGGAGTCCATAAAAACAGAAGCTTCCAATAGATTTTTTTCATCTTCCTCTGGAATAACCAAAAAACCATGTTTGTCGGCGTGAATTAACTGTCCAGGTTTTATTTTTCGACCGAAAACTTCCACTTCGCAATTCCATTTTACCGGCGTACTGTGTGCATGCCCAACCGATAACCGGCGCGCGAGCGCTTTAAATCCGGCATTATTCATTTCATCCACATCGCGAATGCTTCCGTCTGTAATAGTTCCAATACAACCTAAAGCTTTGTGAATATTACTGTTTACTTCACCCCAAAAAGAGCCGCAATTGGCTGGTTTGTCCAAGTCTTGAATAACCACAATTTTGGGATCCGGTAGAGATGCCACATATTCGCGGTATTCACTCCATGCATTTTTATTATTTTTCGGATGTTCGGGGTTACCCGGTTCTATTACTACAGTAATTGCATAACCTACCATTGGTCCCATGTGAGGCATAAAATCTGTGGTTTTTTCCGGGTTATAACCTTCTTTCCCCGCGTCCGATTTTGTAATTTGTTCCCAGCCATTATAGATTGTTGGGGTATTCCAACGTTTTAGTTTTAATAATTCGGTATAATCGAGCATGGTTATTAAGTTAAACAGTTTAATTATCTAATTGTATAAAGAAATACAATTTGGAAAAGAAATACTTCTGTTATTTTAAGCAAAACGCATTAATTTTTGCTGGTTAATAAATTTGTTCCCTATGGTTTACATGAAAAATATTCTCCTAAGTAATTTGTTATTAGGTTCTAATATTTTGGTTTTATTAGAACGCCTCTTTTGAAACTTAAATGTTAAAGTTAAAAAATGATGTGAAATGAATAATATACTGTAAAGATAAATTGGTGTTTTAATCTTTCTTTGACTTTAGACATTTTATGTGTTGTACATACAAGAATTATTAGAATGAGAAAAAAGAGAAGCTGTTTTGTAACCATCTTGTTGTTATTTATTTGTATAAATTTTAATTTATCCGCTCAATTTCACGATTCTAAAAAAGGAGGTGGAGTGCCTGATAAACAGTTGAGTCAAAAAGATAACGATTACTTAGACAGACAGGCAAAAGTATTTCTTGATTCGGTTCAATCTATTCTTTTTAAATATCCACCAACTATTAATGAGCACAGAGAAAGAGATTTTGCAAAGCTTTTAATGGATGCAGTTTTTCACGAACATTATGCCGCATTTCGGAAACCGACGCAAGAGTTTTTTCAAGCCAGAATCGATAATTTAATTAAAGAGCTGGAGAATACGGAAGTTAAAGAGGGGGCCAGGATTTGGAAGTTGTATAACATGGGATTTATTGTACGAACAGAATCGGTTACACTGGCTTTCGATTTTGCAAGTGGAATAACCTCAGGTTCGGAAGATTTTGCAATGGGGACAGAGCAAATTGACAGAATTGTAAAACAGTGCGATGCTTTATTTATTACACACCGTCACGAAGATCATGGTGAAAAAAGAATTGCAGAACGATTTATTGAATCTGGTCTGCCCGTATTTGCACCCAAGCAAATTTGGAAAAACGATGAGATTCAAAAGAATATAATTAATCCCGAGAGAGTAATTGAAAAACACCAGCATTTTAAAGTTAATGGTAAAAATTTGGATATTATTGTTTATCCCGGTCACCAAATGGAAGGAATTGATTGTAATGTTTATTTGATTAAAACTCCGGAAGGAATAACTGTGTCTCATCTTGGTGATCAAATAAATGAGAACGGTTTTATGATTGACTACGAGTGGATTGACAAAGTTAAAGAAAATCACCAGGTAGATATTATGATGCCAAGTGGGTGGACAATGGATATTTTTAGGATTGTAAAAGGCTTTGATCCGGAATTGGTTTTGCCATCGCATGAATTAGAGCTTGGTCATACCGTTTGGGACCGACTTCCATTTTGGGGCGACGACGCATATCTTGAATTAACTTATGCTGATCTTAAAGCATCTGATTATTCTGTTGTTGTAATGCTATGGGGCGAGTCTTTTCATTATTCTAAAAAATAGAACAGCATCTAAAATTTTTTCAAATTACTCTTGTTTAAATCTGTTTTGTTGTCATTTTTTACTTAATGGTGTGAAAAGAGTGTAACTTTTGAATTGGAGAAACGTTAATATTCTAAAAAAATGTGTTAAAAAAGAATAAAATAGACTAGATGTTTGTGAGAGTTGCTAAATGGGTTTAGCACTCAAACGCTTGTCTGGCTTAGCTTTTCGATAACAAATGTACACATAAACAATGTTGATACTAAATTGTAGATATCTATCAAATTCAGTAAAGCAGAGGTTAATATTTAATGTGTTTTATCCAAAAAACATTATGTCCTTGCCAAATTGATAACATATCTTTATGCCATCACTTAAAGAATGATTTTAGATCGTTTTAACATTTATTTAGAATTAATGAAAATAGAAGATTCTTTTTAGTGAAACCAAGCTTTAATTATTGGAGAAGGGTAATAAGCTGAAATTCAGATTTGTTTATTTAAGGATTGCAGTATTTTTTTGAAGAAAGCCAATTTTAAAAGTAGGTAAAGTAAGTTTTCAAAGGGTTTTAAAATTATAGATTCATGAACGAACGTTTAAATCGATTTAGCAAATTTTTCCTGAGTATAAGTATTATCTGCTTATGTTGTACTCAGGCTTTTGCTCAGGTTAATTTAGCGTCATCATATCCCGATAGAATAATTTTAAATCTGGCTCAGGATGCTTCTACATCCGTTGCAGTAACATGGAGAACAAGTACAAATATTTTAGAAGGATATTGTGAATTACAGTTGAATTCCGGAACCCGAATTGATCCAAAGGCCGGAATAGTATTTTTAGCTGAAACTTCTACAATAGAATACAGTTCTGAAGACGAATCTAATATTGCATCCAATCAACATTCTTATGTATTTACCGATTTAATAGCTGGCAAGAGTTATTTATACAGAGTTGGTACGGAAGGATTCTGGAGTGAATGGCTGGAGTTTAGTACACCGAATACGGATAATGACGAATTTTCGTTTATCTATTTTGGTGATCCGCAAAACGATATTAAATCGCAGTGGTCACGAATAATTAGAAAGGCTTATCAATACAATCCCAATTGTTCTTTTATGTTGTATGCGGGCGATATAATTAATAATGCAGGCAGCGACATTCAATGGGACGAGTGGTTTAAAGCTGGCTCTTTTATATATGGCATGGTTCCACAATTTTTAACTCCAGGAAATCATGATTATGACGGATTAACTTTAGATCCTCATTGGAATGCTCAATTTACTCAACCGCATAATGGACCTAAAGGACTTGAAGGAACTTGTTTTTTCATTGATTATAAAAATTTACGGGTAATCTCGTTTGATTCGGCTGTTGATGGTGAATTGGAGCATGAAGATGGTTATGAGGTAACAAGTCAAAAAGCATGGTTAGACTCTGTATTAAAAAATAATACCAAAGAGTGGGTGATTGTAACTACTCATCTTCCCTTTTATTCACCCAAAGAGTCGAGAGACAATGAACTTATAAGAAGAAATTTTCAACCTATTCTGGAAAAGTATGGTGTTGATTTGGTGCTGACCGGACACGATCATTCCTATGGAAGAGGAACGGCATCGGATAATCTCGAAATGAAACCGTCAATTGTTTATGTCGTGTCGGTAAGTGGTCCAAAATTATACGAAGCCGGAGACAAAGACTGGATGCAGCAAAAAGGAAGCATGTTACAATTGTTTCAAAATATATGTATTAAAAGTAATGTGCTTACTTATGAGGCATTTACAGCAAGAGGGGAGCTGTTTGATAAGTTTATTTTGAAAAAACGAAATAATAGTAGTAATAAATTAGTAGACAAAAAACCCGATATAAATTAAATATTAAATTTTTTATTAATCAAATTAATTATCTTATGAAAAAGAAGATTTTACAAACGCTACTGATTTGTGTGTTTGCGCTTTTTGCAAGCAGCGCATTTTCACAAACTAGTGTAAGCGGTGTTGTCCAAAGTGATTCAGGAGAATTGCTCCCTGGAGTTTCGATTGCTGTAAAAGGCACATCGCAAGGGGTAGTTACTGATCTTGATGGGAGGTACACTATTGTAGTTCCGGATGCTCAAGCGACCTTGATGTTTTCGTTCGTTGGAATGGAAAGACAAGAAGTTGCATTGAACGGACAAACTAAAGTTGATGTTACATTAGTATCAACATCTATTGGTTTAGACGATGTAGTTGTAACTGCATTGGGTATTTCCAGAGAGAAAAAATCTCTTGGATATTCTGTTGCTGAAGTTGATGGTGAATCACTTCAAAAAGTTGCACAAGAAAACGTATTGAATGCACTTTCAGGTAAAGTGGCTGGTGTAGCTATTAGTTCTACTGGTGGCCCTGGTTCTTCAGTAAGTATGGTAATTCGTGGAGCATCTTCATTAACCAGTGACAATCAGCCTCTGTTTGTTGTAGATGGTATTCCAATGAATAACACATTAAATAACATTCAGGAAATGGGTAGAGAAAACAAACCGGATTACGGTAATGCAATCTCCGACCTTAACTCTGAAGATATTGAAAGTGTTACAGTACTTAAAGGGCCAAGTGCAGCTGCACTTTATGGATCTCGTGCTGGTAATGGTGTTGTTCTTATTACCACAAAATCTGGTAAAAAAAGTAAAGGTTTAGGAGTTACTATTACTTCTAACACAGTTTTCGAAAAGCCTTACAAGTATCTTGAAAAGCACACTCAATTTGCAAATGGTCAAAGACCGTTTACTCAGGATGTAAGACCTGATAATGGTTTAGATTATTATGCTGTTCCTGTAGCCGACTCTTATTGGGTTGGACCAGAAATGGATAAAGGAATGAAAGCTTATCAGTGGCCTTATTTTAACGAAAATGGTGACCTTACTGCGACTCCTCTAGTATCGCATCCTGATATCTGGAAAAGTTTCTTTAGAACTGGAATTACTTCAACAAATGGTTTCTCTATAAATGATGCCAACGAAAAAGTTAATTACAGGTTGGCATACAACAATATGCAAAACCAGGGAATTATTCCTAACAGCGATTTGAATAAAAATTCACTTAGCTTAAACTCATCTGTGAAAGTTGTTGACAATTTAAAATTTAGTTCAAGTGTTAATTTTACTACTTCAGGAGCGGACAATCGTCCTTCTACAAGTAACCGTGGTGCAAACCCGCTACAAGCACTTTATGATTTAAATGCACACGTTAACCCTGATGATTTAAAAGAATATTGGGAGCCAGGTTTAGAAGGAATTCAACAAAGAGGACCTTATAACCTTGAAGTTAATGGAGATGGGGAATTGGAAAGAGGTGATATGGTTAATAACCCGTATTTCCTTGCACACGAAGTTAATAACAGTTTCCGTAGAGACAGAGTTTATAGTAATGCTAAAGTTGATTGGCAAATTACACCAGAATTGTCTTTGATGACTCGTTATACACACGACCAATTTAATGAAAAACGAGAAACTAAAATAGCACCTAGTTATACCAGAGATGCAAACGGAACTTATGGTATTACCAATATGTATAGAAAAGAGCAAAATGCCGATTTCTTATTAGCATATAATAAAACTGTAAATGACTTGAGTATTTCTGCATCTGCAGGTGGTAATTACATGTACCAAACTGCGGAAAATAATTCAGCTCAAACAAAAAACAGAGGTAGCGGTTTAGTTGTACCTGGAGTTTATTCATTGAGTAATATCGCTCCAGATAACCTTCAGTATGGTTCAAGTTCTTACCAAAAAGCAATTTATAGTACTTATGGTTTGGTTTCGTTGGGTTATAAAGATGCAATCTATTTGGATGTAACTGCTCGTAACGACTGGTCTAGTACACTTCCTGCAGAAAACCGTTCTTATTTCTATCCATCAGCATCATTAAGTATGTTGTTAAACAATATGGTTGATTTGGGCGACAATGTATCTCTTGCAAAACTAAGAGGTGGTTGGGCAATGGTAGGTAACGATACTGATCCTTACAAATTAATGGCAGTTATGGGTAACCAAGGAGCATGGGGCAACGAAACTCGTTTGTCTACTTCGGGTACTTTGTTACTTCCTGATTTACAACCTGAGATTCAAACATCTTGGGAAATTGGAGCCGATCTTGCATTTTATAACGGACGTTTAAGAATGGAAGGTACTTACTATGAAGCTGAAAATGAAAACCAGGTATTGAGTATTGGATTACCTCCATCTTCTGGTTGGACAGGAAAACAAATTAATGCCGGTTTAATTTCAAGTAAAGGTATTGAACTTGGTATTGGTGGTACAGTAATCGAAAATAATGATTTAAGCTGGGATGTAAACTTTGTTTGGTCTAAAAACAGTACAAGAATTGAAGAGTTATACGAAGGTTTTAATTATAAAAGATTATGGAGTGATGCAAAAGGTGGTGCTTATACTTGGGTAGGTGAAGAAATAGGACAAATGATTGACCGCAAATTGATTCGCGTTGATGATCCTAGCTCTCCATACCACGGATGGCCTATTATCGATGACGAAGGATGGGAAGATAGTGACCGTACTTTAGAAGAAGATGGAAAACGTGTAGCACCTGTAATTGGTAACTTCAATCCAGATTTTACCATGGGTATGCAAACCGCATTGAACTACAAAAAATGGACAGTAAGTGCAAGTTTAGACTGGAGAAGTGGTGGACAATTTGTTTCTCAAACATTCCGTTATGGAGAATCAGATCTACATACCGAAAGATGGATGGACAAAACACTTAACTTAAACCATTTGAGCGGACCAGAAAAAGCACAGTATTTGAAAGATCATGCTGATGAGTATTTATCTGCTGATGGTGAATTCTTTGTTTTGGTTGGTGGACCAAGCGCTGAACATGGTGGATTGTCACATACAGAAGACGGAAGAACCTTGAATGATGGTGTATTTATGCCTGGTGTTGAAGGTGATTATGATGATAACGGAAAATGGGTAACGGAAGCTGAACACCTTGGTGATGCAGGAACTCCTTTAATCAGATACCAGGATTTTTATGGTTGGAGTTTTACACGTAATGCAACATTTGATGCAGACTTTATTAAACTTCGCGAAATTTCCGTAGCATATCAACTTCCTGCAATGCCATCTATTGGTATTCAAAATGCTTCTGTTTCGCTTTATAGCCGTAACATTATTTTATGGACAAAAGCAGGTATTGGTATTGATCCAGAGACTGCTTTCCAAGCTGAAGGTGGAACTCAACCTAGTGGTAGTATGTTTAAGCAAGGTATCGAAAGATACAATGTTAGACCTTGGTCTATACCTGTAGGTATCAAGCTAAATGTAAGTTTCTAATTATACAAATATTAATACGATGAAATTAATGAAAACATTATATAAATTATTTTTGATTCTGGCAGTAGTTGCATTTGTTTCTTGCGACGATAAGCTTACAGAATTAAATGTGAATCCAAACGGAGCGGATCCATCTATTGTGAATCCTAATCTGTTAGTGCCGACTATTATTACAGGAACTGCAAAACCTTACTTGGAATTTAACTACAGTGGTGGTGCAGCCGGAGTAATGCAATATGTTCAAAAAAGTGGTTGGGGAAGCGAGTTGAACAAATACGATTGGGATGCAGAAAAAGGTTGGGGAACCTGGTATGGTAACCTGAGAAATGCAAATCACTTAATTGAAAGATCTCAAAACGAAGGAATGGAATTTCAAGAGGGTGTTGCAATGGTAATGCGTGCCTTTAATTTTGGATATATTGCCGACTCGTGGGGCGATGCACCGTACACTGCTGCATTAAATGCAGTTAATGGCCAACAAGCAGCATTATTTCCAGCATTTGATTCACAGGAAACAATTTATAAGGCAATTATTGAGGAATTGAAGGCTGCCAAAACAATCTAATCTAAATCAGTG
>JABMPH010000256.1 GCA_013203805.1 Bacteroidota bacterium
GAACTATGCCTATAATTTTCCTTACTTTTTCACTTCTAATTTCAATTCTATCAAAACTTTTTGATTCTTTCATTCGATTATGTTCCAAGTTCAAGTTGATTCTTGACAAGTTTGAAATATTCGCCTTTTCTAAGAGTTAAATCTTTATGATTGCCTACTTCAACGATTTTACCATTCATCAGAACAACTATCTGGTCTGCATATTTAACAGTGCTTAGTCTGTGAGCTACAATAACAACAGTTTTACCTTTATACAACCTCTCAAGGTTTTCAATTATTAACTTTTCATTATTGGTGTCAAGAGAGTTTGTGGCTTCATCAAAAAATAGGTAATTGGGGTTTTTATATATAGCACGAGCAATTAGTATTCTCTGTTTCTCACCTTGACTAATTACTTGACCATCTTGACCAATTTTTGTATTGTATTTGAGAGGGAGTTTTCTAATAAAATCATGGATGTTAGCTGTTTTAGCCGCAAATTTTAGTCTGTCTAGATTAATTTCATCATCAGAAACAGCAATGTTTCTTGCAATAGAATCAGAAAAAATATAACCATTTTGCATAACCACTCCACATTGATTCCGCCAAAATGTCGTATTAAATTCATTCAAATTTCTATCTCCTATTGATATTTTGCCTTGCGTTATATTATAATATCTTAATAAAAGTTTGATTAAGGTAGTTTTACCGCTTCCGCTAGTTCCTACTATAGCGGTAACTTTGCCGGAAGGAATAAGTATATCTATATTGTCTAATACTTTATTGGAATTTTTGCCACCATATTGAAAGCTTAAATTATGTATATATATATTTAAGTCATCAAGGTTTTTATTTAGCACCTTGCTTTTTGAAAAAGAATCTTCAATTTCCTTTAAATGAATATCGTTTATTCTTTCAATACTAATCTTCATATCTTGAAAGGTGTAAGCAAACTTTACAATTTGTTCTATTGGGCTATTTAGCTGTCCAATGATAAATTGAATTGATAACATCATTCCTAAAGTAATATCCCCACTAATAACAGAAGTTGCGGCTATAACAGTAATTAATACATTTTTTACTTCATTGATAGAGATACTTCCCGCCTCTTGATATTGTTCTAATGATAACGATGAAATATTTAACTTATACAAATTTGCCTGAACATCTTCCCATTCCCATCTTTTCCTTTGTTCACAGTTCTGAAGTTTTATTTCTTGCATTCCAGTAATAAGCTGAATGGTTTTGCTACTGTTTTGCGAATTCTGTTCAAATTTTTGGTAGTCTAATTGTCTGCGTTTTTTAAAAAACAAGAAAATCCAAAATGTGTATATTATACTTCCAGCGACGAATATTACAAATATTTTTAGACTATAGATCAACAATACAATGCTAAAAACAACTATGTTAAAAATCAGAAATAATACATTCAAGGACTGCACGGTCAAAAATCGTTCAATTCTCTTATGATCTTCAATTCTTTGAATTAAATCTCCCATAAGCTTTGTGTCGAAAAATGCCATAGGTAATCGCATCAATTTAATGAAGAAATCAGAAATCAGAGAAATGTTTATTCTAGCACTTATATGTAATAGTATCCATCTTCGAATAAAATCGACAGACATTCTACTAATTACAAGTATTAACTGTGCTATCAAAACTAAATAAACAAATTGTAGATTTTTTTCGTAAATTCCAATATCGACAATTGATTGGGTTAGAAATGGGAAAATTAGAAGCATTAAGCTACCTAGAAGTAATCCAATCAATAATTGAATAAAATGTTTTTTAAATTTAATAAAATACCCCAGAAGAAATTTTAAACTATTTTCATTAAACTCATCATTACTCTTTTTGAAAAATGATTTTGTAGGTTCAAACAATAAAGCAATACCTTTTTCATGTTCATTGTTTTTAGTACTTATCCAGTTTTCCATAAATTCTTCTTTGGAATATTCCACAAGGCCAATTTTTGGATCAGCAATACAAATTTTTATACCTTTTCTAAAAGGATTAGATTTTTGTATTTTATAAACAACAACAAAGTGATTTTGATTCCAGTAGATAATAGATGGGAGTGGAACTGATTCTGTAAAGTCTTGGTATGTGAATTTACCACCAATAGTCTTAAAGCCTAAAAGCTCTGCAGCCTCGCTTATTCCAAATAAAGAAACACCATCTTTCCCAATGTTGCAACACTCTCTTAAGTAATCGTTCCTAAACTTCTTTCCATAATAAGCGGCTATAATTTTCAAACAAGTTGGACCACAATCCATCGAATCCATTTGTTTAAAAAACGGAAAACTTTTTATTTTCATGAATAAAGACTTTCAATCATTTTTCACAGTTTTAAATACTTAGGTATTAATTATTCTTTAAGTGACTAATAAATCTTGGTATAATACATTAGTAAATATTGTTATGTGTGCACAAGTCGATATTTATAATTATGAAAAGGAAAGAATTTACATAACTCCGTATGAGCAATGCTATTAATGAAACTCTTTTAACCTTCCCTGATTTTGTCTAACGGAGTACAAGTTGTTAAACATAAATATAATGTACTCATCAATTGTCATTTCAAAATTTTTCAGAATACAATTTTTCTCCATGTTTTCCCAATTATTTTCCAAGCATTTCTGACTACATGGGCCCATACATAATGGAAGCATTTTGCAAGATTTACACATTTCAAATTCAAAAGTACTTCTACCAATTCTTTGGCTCACTCTATCTCTCTTCCATGTTATTAGACCTGATTCATCTAATACGCCGTCACAATTTTCATCAGTAAATGGTCTTCCCGTGCATTTAAAGACTCTTCCATCATAGTTTATTCCAGCTTGACGATACCTGTCAGTCTTACATGTTACATACCGACGCAGAAAACCACCATAATCTACTTCAAAATTATTAGCTGTCAGTAATAATATTGTTTCTTGCAATAGTTTATTAGAATTTGGATTAGCTTTAGTTTGCCAAACTCTTTCTAAATGAACTTTAACTTTACCTCTTTCAATATCTTTTAAATCATAAAATAGGTTATGAATATTTTTCAAAGTTTTATCATCAAAATTAATTCTTATGGTAACGCGAGCATTTTCAATATTTTCCGTAATAAGGTATAAGGATTCTAATATTTTAGAATACGTACCCTCATTGTTTGATTTTTTTATTCTTACTTTATCATGTTTTATTTTGTCACCATCTAGAGTTATTTGAAAACTAGAATTTAGCTCACCTAATTTAAGGATCATTTCTTTATCGATTAGCGTTCCATTCGTTATGAAAGTGTTACTAAGTACCTTCCCATTTCTGTCTGTGATATCCTTAATTGAAGAGCATAAAGGATATACTACTTTATCAAAATCAAGAAGGGGTTCTCCACCAAACCATTCTATTTCTAAACTATCAAAACTGTTAAATTCAATTTCTTTTAATATGTGATTTCGTATGCTCTGTTGTATTTTTTTTGACATTCTACTCCCAGGCTCATGCTTTTCCCAGCAATACCAGCACTTTAAATTGCAATCTAATGTTGGTATAATTGTTAAATTGTAATGTCGATTGAAACTTACTTCTTTATTACATAATCTCAATTCATTTAGTTCATTTCTTTCATCTGGAATTATAAAACCATTCTCTTTTAGATTGTTATAAAGCTTTTTGTTGACTTTTCCCAAATCATAAATATTACTAATGAAACTTTTATAAACATCATATGTTTGCTTTGGTATTGCAATAAAGTTATTACTCATTGTATTATACCCAATAATATTGCCATTTTTTTCTACAAAAGTGTTATAACTGCTTATTTTCATTTTTTGTTCTTTAAATTTATTATATTTTACATTAATTCAATTTATTAATAGATATCATTGATAAATAAATCGATCTGTCTGACTTTAAATCTGACCATATAAGGATTGATTTTTTCTGTTTGAGAAAACATTTTCGCCGCTTGCCCTAATCCAAGTGCAAAACAAGTCATAATCCATGAGCTTGTTTATATTGCATAAATGGAAAGTATGAAGTTCTTTACATGAATAAATTTCTGGCTAATTTCTCTAATTATACTATTTTTTTGAAATCTATAAAATCACAACGAACCTACAAAAAGTGTAAATAATGAATGCGAGAGTATAATCTTGGTGCCTAAAACCCTAATTCTTTTTCTAAAAGCAATTCGGAGTATGCTTTTGAAGGGAAATTACAATTTACCCCCCATTAAATTACACAAAGTTGTATAAACTATGTATCTTATTCGATTTGTGCCAAATCAAAATTTTACATATAAAGAACTAAAACGACCTATTGTCATTTTATCCTTAACAGGGTGCTTGCCTAAGCTAAACGAAACCATGAATAACACAATATTTTAATGACCCCACCCCTTAAACTAAATCTCTAATTTCTATTAATTAAAATTTGCAAGAAAGTGGCTAGACCATCTAACACATTCTATTTGCATTGTAATACTACTAGGTGCAATTACAATGACAATTATCCCCACTCCCTGCTTGAGTATTTGGATCTGTACAATTACAATCACAATTAAAACCACTGCCTGAGCCATACCCACCTTTAATGGCAATTAATTCATCAGGCTCTAATTTAATCTTATCCAATGGAAGCACTATATCCGATAAAGCAATAAACGTCTTCTTTTTCATATATTTTATTTTTAAAAGTCCTCATATTTACACACATGCAACTATCATGAAAATAATATATTAGTTTTATGATAGTTGTTTTAAAAACCTAAATAAAACTTACAACTTAATCTGGACAAGTACAGTTACAATTATCTCCACTTCCAGCAATAGCTCCTTGAGCACACTCACAATGGCAGTTATCTCCTGCCTTAGCATCGCCATATCCACCTTTTATAGCAACAAGCTCGTCCTGTTCCAATTTCATATTATCTAAAGGAAGAGATACTTCCGATAAACTGATAAATTTTTGTTTTTTCATTCTTTAATGTTTTTATATAGTAAATACTTCGATGTTTCAAATTCTTGAAATAAAATTAATCCTTAAATGGCTTAACTCAAATGTAAAACTACCGATAATTGAACCTAAAAATTTAATTATTGCAATTGCAGTCACAATTATCTCCAGAACTACCCATTTCTCCAACATCTGGAGAACACACGCATCTACAGTTTGTTCCTGACGAAGCTCCTCCATACCCTCCCTTAAGAGCTATTAGCTCATCATTTTCTAATTTCAATTCATCCAAAGGAAGAATGACATCTGATAATTTAACAAATTTTTGTTTTTTCATTTTACTTGATATTTGAAAATTATTAATAAGATTTAAAAATCTATATAAAAGAAAACAAAATAAATATAAATAGTCAAACCTTAAAAAGCCAGATATTTTGAGGGTTTAATTTTTGGAAAAATAATAGTTTGCAAAAATTAATAATTTGAAATAGGTCAAAAAGAATTTGCTCTTTAATTCTATTGAGCATTTTCTTTAA
>JABMPH010000257.1 GCA_013203805.1 Bacteroidota bacterium
GATCCAGACCTGTTTTCAAATCTTTACCGGACACTAGTGATCGTATTTGTTTAATTAATTTAAATCTTATTGATAATAATTCGTTATTGTTATGGATAATTATTCTTTGAAATAATATGGACTTATTGAAAAGACTAAGTTTTTCAGTTCCTTACTACTACTTTAGAAATCCGAAACTTGTTTAAGAGCCAAGTTATTTTTAATTCTGTATATGTTTGTGCTATTTGATGTGCAAAATTCTAACCGTTTAGAAATTGTTTGCTCGTACAAGTTATTATATTATAGCTTAATAACTTTATAACCTACTAGAGACTTATAATTCATAAATTAACTTCTTAACACTCCTAACAGAAATAATATTGAACAAACTACCATAGTTATATAAACTCGAGGAAAAATAAACTTTAAGTTTTTTAGTTCGACTAATATTTTTGATTTTAAAACAAACATTAGTCCAGAAATAAAAAAGCAAATTCTTAAGTACTCTTTCATTGAAATATTTAATTTCTGAATTTTTATGAAGAATTTTAATTAATAACTGCTCATAAGATATCAGGTTTTCATAATTAATTAAATCTCGTTTATAAATTAAACTTAAGAGTCGAATTTCTTCAGTAGAAATGTCCATTGATAGCGTAAACTTAAAAATATCCTTTCTTACTTTATTAGCGTTTTCATCCTGAATATTTTTGTTTAAACTACCCGTGTTATTTTCGTGTATTCGATACTTCAAAAGAGGCTCGGTGAGATTGGCTAATTTCGTTTTTTTCGAAGCATTAAACCACATTGCATAATCTTCCGCAGGACATAAAGACTCATCATATTTGTCGACACCCAACTCATTAAATAAAGTTTTTCTATACATCACTGTAGGATGATAAATCGGATTGCTAAATATCATGTATGCTCTGATTTCTTCGTCATGTAAAGGTAAAAAAGTCATGTTTTTTTTGGTCCCGAAAATCATTGCATTTGATCCACAAATTCCTATTTCCTGATTCTTATTTAAAAAGTGAACTTGCTTTTCTAATCTTTTTGGAAAAGATATATCATCATTGTCTTGTCTCGCAATATATTCTCCTTTGGATAATTTTATTAATTTATTTAAAGTTCGAACATAACCGATATTTCTTTCATTTTTGAAAACTTTTATACGTGGATCAGTATATGTGCTAAGAATTTGTAAAGATTTATCACTACTACCGTCATCGATGATAAGAAATTCAAAATCGACAAAGGTTTGGGTGAGTATACTGTCAATTGTTTGCTTAATATAATTTTCAGCATTATAAACAGGCATTATAACTGATACTTTTGGCAATTTCATTTATATTCTAATTTTAAAATAGTCTCTAAAAAGTTTACGATTTGTTTAGCCAACTTTTAAACAAATTTTGTAAGGGTTTATTTATTAATTCTTGTATCTGATTTGAGTTAAAGACCGTATCTCCGCTTTCTAACTTTTTATCTATTTCAGGCCATTTTTTATGTTCGATATTAATGTGATATTTGGCCGCTATTTTTTGTGCAACCTCGTTTAATGAGAAGGTCTCTCCTGCAATATTAAATATTCTATTTACTGACTCTGATTTTTTAATCGAATAATAAATTTGTGTACAAATATCATCGACATGAGTAAAAGTTCTTTTTTGGTCACCATCTCCATATATTACAATACTCTCATTTGACTTTGCTTTATTTAAAAAAAAGCCAACTGTCCCATAAGAATACTCTTTAGTGAAACGGTTTCCATAAGGAACACATATTCTAAAAATATTATATTTGAGATTAAAGTAGTTGCTATATTGTTGTATGACTTGTTCCCCAAACCATTTATTAAGCGCATAAATTGTTTTAAATTCTTTTTCAGCATTTTCATCCAATTCTTTATCAAGAACTCCTTTGTAAACGAGTCTTGTCGAAGGGAAAATTATCCTTATTTCTGATTTTGAGTGTCTAATAAGATCTAAAAGATGTAATAGTCCCTTCTCATTGATATCAATATAATTTTCGTATTTATCATATGCATTAAACGTTCCGGTTATTCCCGAAAAATAAAAAAGATAATCCAAATTTAAATCAATCTTATTTAATTGATCCTTCTGCGTAATGTCTATTGATTTATATTTTGAGATTGATATCAAAGGGTTTTGAGCAGTATCATAACCAAAAATAAACCACTCTTTTTTCATAAGGAATGCACAAAGATGTTTTCCTAAGTATCCATTACATCCAATTATTGCAGCTTTCATAATTGGATTTTTAGAGCCTTTTCTCTTATTTCGTTAAGTGTTTTGCTTTGAGAGAGGATATCCTTATAATGTAATTCGTGATTTTTTTCAATAATACTTCGATGGAATTCTTTAAAAATATTCTCAAAATGGTTATCAGGACTAATATTTGTGGTTGTTTTATTCTCTTGTTTCTCAATCACTATTTGTGTAACTTCATTCGGCTTAGGTGTAAATGCTTTTTCTACACGAATTCGTCCTTTTGCCCCCCAAAATTCATAATTGCATTGGTAAAAATTATCAAAACCAAATGATAGTTGTGAAATAATACCATTATTACTTTGAAGTGTAACATTGCCATAAATATCTACCTTTCTATCAGGATCAATAAATAATACTGAATTTAAAACTTTTTGATCACATCCAAGAAACCATCGACTCGCCATTATAGAATATGCCCCTGCATCTAACAATGCTCCACCTCCCATTTTGGGATCATAACGAAAGTTACTTGAATCTAATGGAGGAAAACCAAATTGTGAGCGAAATAACCTCAATGAACCTATATGCTCGTTTTGAAGATACCTCCAAACAAGTTGATGTTGTTTGTGGTATTTAAACATAAAATTTTCCATCAGCAAAAGTCCTTTTGATTTTGCTAATTCTATTAATCGTTGGGCTGATGAGTAATTCAAAGAAAAAGATTTTTCAACAATAACGTGTTTGCCCGAGTCTAATGCATTTGATATCCACTCCTGATGCAGTCCTGTAGGTAAAGGCATGTAGATGGCATCTATATCACCTCTGTCTAAAAGATTGTCATAGCCAACGATTGGTTGTGAATTAAAAAATTTTGAAAATTTTAATGCTTTTTCACTAGTTCTACTTGAAATAGCACTTAATTCAAATTCATTCGGCAGATTTTTAATAGCTGGAATTACCATACGTTTTGCAATGTTTGCACAACCCATAATCCCTATCCTAATTTTTGTCATGATTACTTTATTGAAATATTATTGCAGAAAGCAAGCTTCTCGCCTGAATATTAAGGTAATTATTAAATTTAATAAAAGTAAATAGTTGATTTAATGTCATCCAGCAGAAATTTTCTGGGAGTTCTTCAGAAAAATTGTTTGAGGCTTCGATAATTAAATTTAAGTTTTGCTCCTGGTAGAATCTGCCTCCCTCTTCTGATTGAAATGATTTAAAAATAACCTTCTCCTCGGGTGCATTAAGAACTTCATTGATAAATGGGACTTCATATTCATTTACACCATTCCTATAGTTTCCTGTCAAACACTGAACAGTTGGAGCAAGTTCTAAAATATCGAAGTTGCCAGCTTCAATCTTTGCCTGAACTAGGAAGTGATAAATCCCATTTATTTTTTTCACAATAAATCCAATTAAACCCTCCTGTGCCGATTTTACAAGCGGTTGAGACCAATTCAATACTTCTCGGTTTTCTATAAATATATTGGCTCCTATTATTGAAAAGTATTTATGTTCGATGTGGTGCATTTCAGAATTAGTTAGGATCCATTTTTCTACTTTATTCAGTGGTATTTTGTTTATTTCTAACTCGTACTTTGATTTAAGGGCTGTAATCCAAAAAATAATTTCTTCAAGTGATTTTGTAGAATGTTCGGATACTAGTGCAGAAATTAGCATGTTACGATTTTTGATTACAGATTCTGTTATTTGTTTAAAACTTGAGAATAAAGTTGAGACACCCTGAATTGAAAATGATCCGAAACTAATTCCAGAAAGCACGGTTCGAGTATCCATATTAATTAGATTATCTTTTCGTAATAACTCTTTCAGTTGCCCAAGTGTTAACCAACAGAAATCTTCATAGATAGGAATATCATCCTTAACTTCAACAATAATATTTCTATTCCTTTTCTTTAAAAATCTTGCTCCTTGTTCTGATTGTAATTGATCCAATAATATTTCAACATGCTTTTGACCATTAAAGTATTCAATGTATAATGGCGACTTTCCTTTATGCACTCTTGTATAATTGCTTTTAGTTGCTTGTAGGGTAGGTGAAAGCTGAACCACATTGATGTTGCCGGGTTCAATTTTGGCCTGCATTAAAAAATGAAGTACCCCATTTATTTTTTTTGTAATAATACCTAAAAACCCAATCTCAGGTTGGTTGATAATAGGTTGAGTCCATGAATTAGTTGTACCCCAATTTGTTTTCACCTCAATGCCTTCTACAGAAAAAAATCTTTTTGATTCATGCTGCAGATTTCCAGTTATCTGATCAAATCCCCACTTTTCTAATTTTGAAAATGAAATAAGATCAATTTTAACCCCAACCGATTTTCTTCGATCATTTATCCATTTAATAAAATGGTCATTACTCATGTATGAGCCACAATTATCTAATGCAGAATAAAGGAATGAATTTTCAATATCTTTAATTCTCATATTTGCTAATTCTAAATACCTTTAAAAGTAAGCGAATTATATATATTCAAAATGGTTTCACAATAAATCGAATTTGAAAATAATTGACTATATCTTTTTTTTGCATTTTCACCCATATTATTATTTTCTTTGTTGTTATAAAGTTTGACAATTTCATTAGCAAGACTTTGAGAAAGCGTATCGCTATTTGCGGGGATGAGAATGCCACTTTTATTATTCTCAATCTCTTCTTTTATCCCAGCAAAATCGGTAGCAATTATGGTTTTTCCCAAGCTCATTGCTGATAATATAACCAATGGCATATCTTCGTTAGCAATTGAAGGGAAAACAAAAACGTCTGAACAATTTAGATAATTAATGAATTGGTCTTGATGTCCAAGGAAACGGACACATTTTCCCAAACTTAGTGCTTTTACACTTTGTGATAAATTAGTTTTTTCTTTACCATTTCCAATAAGCAATAAGTTGATTTTTTTAAAAAGAATTGGTTCTTGAAGACGAATTAAATTAAGAGCTTCTATAAGATATTTTTGACCTTTACTTTCTGTCAACAAACCAATGTTACTGAGCACAAAGTTTGTTTGATCTATTTTTAATTCCTTTAATATTTCTTCTCTTGAGATTGTTATTTTCTCTTCAGAAATTGTATTTGGGACTTGAATTATTTTATCGATATCAAAATTTCGATTATTTACAAGTTTTTCTTTGGAGAAAATAGAGGCAGTTGTAAAGTAACTAACTTGATTATTGATATACTTATCAAAGATTTTTCTCAGTGGGTTTTTTGTTTTTATAGTTATGTTATTTATTTGATAAATTATAGGTACTTTATTAACCAATCTAGAAGCAAAGACTAATGTATTGCTTGAGCTGGAACCGGGATAACCACCATTATTTATATGAATTAAATCGGGAGAAAACTTCAATAAAATATAAAATTGAACTAGAAAATTGTAAATAGAATAAATGCCTAAATTATCTATAATATAAAATGGGATTTTTATAAATTTTTTGATAATAGGGTGTATATCTAATAAATTTATTTTGTGAAAAATAGTTGAATTACTGACAATTGAAGCTGAAAATAGTATTTTATCCTTTTCTTCATCACTATAAATATTATTTACAGCCTCCTTATAGATTTTTTGGTTTCTGAAAACAAATGTTATTTGGTAAAATTCTTGAATAGATTTATTTTTAATTATAAAAGGTATCATCCTTTCACTACCCCCATATATATAATTATCTGAATAAATAAGTAATTTCTTTTTATGGTTCATTTTGTTAAATCTCTACTTGAATTCAACTTGTAAGTGCAACTCAACTGCTATGATTAAAGGGTCCGCCAGCTGGCGGATAGGCTCGGTGCTACTTAATCATCGCAAAATGAGGAGCACTTATGACGCGCTACCAGCAGCTCACCCGGGAACAAAGGTACGGAATATTTTCACTGTTAAAAACAGGACAGAACCAGTCCCAGATAGCCACCGTTATCGGAGTGCATAAATCGACAATATGCCGAGAACTTAAAAGAAATCGGGGTGGACGTGGTTATCGTCACAAACAAGCTCACGAAAAAGCTATGGATCGTCGGAATGGAAAAATCACACCAACGATTGATGAAAGCGCCTGGGCGTTTATAAAAACATTGATTAAGAATGACTGGTCACCCGAACAAATTCATGGTTGGATGCAAGAAAACATGGCCTATTCGGTCAGTCATGAGTGGATCTACCAATATGTACTCCAGGATAAACAGACAGGTGGAGACCTTTATACGCATTTACGTTGTAAGCGAAAACGCAAGAAACGATATGGGCCCAATGATAAACGGGGACAAATCAAAAACAGAGTGAGCATTGATGTGCGTCCTCTTATCGTGGAGGATAGGATACGAATCGGCGATTGGCCTGCCCGCCCTTCGGGAGCAGGCGGGGAGGCAGACACCATTATTGGTAAACAACACAAACAGGCGATCGTAACTCTGGCGGAAAGAAAATCCGGTTATGCCCTTTTTTACAAGGTTGATCGTCATACGAAGGAAGCAACTGCAGACACAATAAAACGCTTATTGAGTCCCATATCAGAAAAAGTCCATACTATTACAGCGGACAATGGGAAAGAATTTGCCGATCATGTAGCCATCTCAGAAACCCTGAAATGCGACTTTTATTTTGCTCATGCATATTCGGCTTGGGAAAGAGGTACAAACGAAAACACGAATGGTCTGATCCGACAGTACTTTCCAAAAACAAGAGACTTTAGGACTATTACAGACGCTGAGATAATCCACGCAATGAAACGATTAAACAATAGACCACGGAAAAGGCTTGGGTTCAAAACACCAAA
>JABMPH010000258.1 GCA_013203805.1 Bacteroidota bacterium
AAATTAAACTATCTCAAACATGAAAGAGCAAGGTTTAAAAACACTCAATGATCTTCTATTGCAGTCGTCCGAAAAATATCCCGAGGGAATTGCTTTGGCCAGAGACAATGATTACCTAACCTACAAACAACTTAATACTTCTGCTCAATCCGTTGCAGGATTTCTCCAAAACCAGAGTATTAAACCCGGTGATCATGTGGCCATTCTATCTGAAAACTCACCCCAATGGGGAGTTATCTTTTTTGGTATAATCAAAGCAGGTGGTACGGTAGTAAGTCTTGATATCTTAAACTCGGAAGAAGAATTATTATACGTGCTTAACCATTCTGAAACAAAAGTATGCTTCGCTTCGGAAACACAAATCCACAAATTACATACAATAAAAGACAGGTTCGCTGCAATTGTACATATTCATCAAACCAGTGTTATTGAGAATTTTTCATCTTCGAATCACCAGCATGTTGAAATCGATGGATCATCAACAGCTATCCTGATGTACACATCCGGAACGATGGGAAATCAAAAGGGGGTTATGCTTTCTCACACAAATATTATTTCGAATATTATAGGTGGATTTACTTATATTTCCATTAATCCAGGCACAAGTTTCTTATCCCTCATTCCGCTATCGCATATGTTTGGAATAAGTGCCGGATTTTTGGCACCTCTGTATAAAGGTGTAACGGTTACATACTCAAAAAGTCTTAAAGGTGAGGAAATTTTAAAAGCTTTAAACCAATCGAAAACCGAGATTTTGGTTTTAGTTCCGCTAATTCTAAAAAAGTTTTATCAAAGTATTACGTCTAAGGTTAACCAGTATTCTCCGGTTAGAAGGTTCGCCTTCAATGCAATATTTCGTTTAGCCGCCAATTCAGAAAAGTTGGGAATATCTATTGGGAAATGGCTCTTCAGAAAAATACACAAATCCATGGGCGGACATCTAAACTATTTTATTTCAGGGGGAGCTCCCCTCGAACCGGGAATTGAGGAATTCTTTAATACCGTTGGCATACCAATCCTTAACGGTTATGGGCTAACAGAAACTTCGCCTATTGTTAGTGTTAACTCTTTGCGCAACAGAAAATTCGGATCGGCAGGGAAGGTAATCCCGAATATTGAGTTAAAGATTAGTACTGAAGGTGAAATTCAGATACACGGGCCAACAGTAATGAAAGGGTATTTTAAAGATACAGAAGCTACTCAAACAGTAATTGAAAATAATTGGTTTAAATCCGGGGATATTGGTGAGGTTGACATGGATGGATATTTATTTATTAAAGACAGGATTAAGAATGTTATTGTTCTTCCTTCAGGACTTAAGATCTTTCCGAATGAGATTGAATTAGAAATAGGCCGAAGTCCTCTGTTCAAAGAAACCTGTGTGGTTAAAAGAGCAACTCCAGAAGGAGAAGAACCTATTGTGGTTGTTTATCCTGATCAAAATTTACTAAAAGGCTTATCACTTGAAGAAAAAAGATCGAAGATCAGACAAGAATTAGAAAACTACCAAAAGAAACTTCCTGCATACAAGAAGGTGCTCGATTTTGAAATATGGAATGAGGAGCTTCCAAAAACATCTACAAAAAAAGTTAAACGAAAAACACTGGAAACTCAGGTTAATTCAAAGTCTAAAGAAAATAATGCTAAGGTTTCAGGTAACTTTTTATTAAATGATCAGGAGGCACATATTGCTTTTTTAATAGGAAAGTTTCTTAATGTTAGTAATACAGAGATTGATCACCAAACTAATTTACGGAACGATTTAGGGATAGATTCAATAATGAAAATTGAACTAATTTCTGATATTGAAAAAGATTTAAATATTTCAATTCCTGAAGAGATAATCTATACTATAGAATCTTTTGCTGATCTAATTCAAACTATAAATAATTATTCAGAGAAAACAAAAACTGAAGAGACACAGGCTAAACAAGAAGAAATAACAAAGGAACCCGGCAAAATAACTAAAGCAATTTGTTCATTTCTGATTTTTGGTTTTTTGAAACTTCTTTTCAAAATAGAATTAGTAAATGGAGACCGGATACCGCAGACAGGCACTTTTATAATTGTAGCCAATCATTCAAGCATGCTCGACTTCCCTGTGTTATCAGCAATACTTCCAGGAAAAGTACGTAAAGTAATTTCAGTACCTGCAGCATACGATTATTTCTACAAAAAGTCGTTGGGAACATGGTTCTTTAGAGCAGGATTTAACACGTTCCCGATGAAAAGATATGGCAACTATTATGATGGTTTAAAAATATGTGCCAATAAAATAAAGGAGGGTAAACCCCTTATAGTATTTCCGGAGGGAACTCGCTCTGTTTCAGGAAATTTACAGAAATTTAAACCAGGCGTTGGTCTTTTGGCATTTGATTTAAATGTGCCACTAATTCCAATGTATATTAAAGGAGCATACAAAGCATTACCTAAAGGTTCAGTAATTCTTAAGCCTGGAAAAATTCAGGTAATTGTAGGTGAAGCAATACATGCATTAAAATTTAAGAACACTATTAATAACGAACCGAACTATGTTCTATGCCAAAAAATTACGGAAGAAGTAAGCAATACCATTGAATTACTAATAGCAGAAAATTAGTACGATCATGCAAAAAGAAGTGTCATCATATAACTACGATACATATGTCTTTAATAGCAAGACTATTGCCGTAATTGGTGTTGATGGCAGTGGCAAAAGCACTTGTTTCAGACTATTATTCGATAGTATTAAGTATAAAAACACAGCTGCTATTGGCGACGAGGTAATGGCTAAAAAGAATGATGAATTATTTAAGATCAACCTTTGGCAATCCAGGCTAAAATTATTCCTGGGGCCAAGGATCAAGAAACTAAAAAACAGAAAGCTATACCGAATCTTCAAATTTCTTGAGCTGGTATTACGCGCTAAACTTTTATATAAAATTGATAGTAAGTATGCCCCCGAATTAATTTTAACCGATGGATCACCCCTAATAAATATTTTAGGTTGGGGGCATTACTATTGTCCTGAAATATACAGTAAGGAGCTACTAATTGAAGTTATTGGATACATGACAGGGAACAAGATTCCCAAGCACCGTAAGGCATTTTTTAAGAAACACTCACATGAAGTTTTATTGATCAACAGACTTAGAATCAAATTTCATATTCCGGATGAAGTATTCTTTTTAAAAGTATCTCCCGACGTCGCAATCAAAAGAATCAGCCATAGAAATGAAGATCTGCAACCACACGAAACCAGGGACTTTCTTAATAACTTACAAGAATCTTACGCTATGGTTTGTCAATTATTAAAAGAAAATAAAATACACTATGTCGATACCGATAATAGAACTCCTGAAACAATTATTGGCGAAATGGTAACAATACTTAAAAGGGAATAAAGATGAAGACCATAAATATTATAGCCACTACTATATCGGGTTCAATAAAAGATTGGAAGAAAACCGGTAAGATTAAATCAGAGTTTGAAAAACATTACGATGGAGATATTAACGTATTTATAGTAGACAGTCATGAAAAAGCAAGACTAAAGGCACATGAGTTAGTTCAAAACAACGAACATTTCATTGTCTCAGCGGGCGGTTCCGGAACTTTTGCCAGCATATTGGAAGGTTGTCGGTTAGCTGATGGATATTCCAAAGATCTTCGGTTGGCTTTTTTGCGGAAAGGATCGGCCGATTTACTGGGGAAAGTACTGAATATACCCGATAATCTGGCTAATGCCGCAAAAGTTATTGTTGAAAGCATTAAAAATGATACGACCATTGACAGTGATGTCATTGAAGTAAACATTAACAGCACCAATTATCATTTCATTGGCTATGGAGGATTGGGTGTTTTTGGTGTGGTTCCCTTCTTTACAGAGAGTAGAATAAAGAAATATTATAAAGGAATTCTAAGCTATTTGTTTGGTGATCGGGGCCCATTTTTGTTTGGTGTAAATATGGCAATCTTCAAATTTTACTTTGAAGAAATATTCAGACGAACCCGATTTAATATTATTTCTGATCAATTCGAATTAAAGAACGCCAAAATATCGAACATACTAATAATGAATGGCGATCTAGGCAAAGATTACCCCATTGCCACTGGCATGCCGTTGGCTACAAACAATTTTCAAGTATCTATATTAAAAAACAAAGGGATAATAACATGTTATAGACAACTAATACATGCCTGGAAAGGAAACATGAATGAATACAATAAAAAATTAGGATTAGAGAACATATTAACTAAAAAACTTACCATAGAAAGTGTTAATTCAAAAAAATATATGATCAATGTAGATGGTGCATTACATATCACAAGAAGCTCAATTTCATATCGAATTTCAGATCAAATTAAACTCATTACCAATTAACTTAATTATTAATATAGATTTAAAATCATTCTCATTTTTCATTAACTTGGAAAATCTTAAATATTAGTCTAAATGTGACCAAAAACAGGTGGTAACAGCCAATATAGGTAAGCGTCGGGATAGGGGTTGTATTCAGCATCGCGTCTTCGTTTGAGCGTTTTCCACGGCTGATAGGAACGCACTCAGAAAACCACGCCTACCCATATTGGCGAACCGTTATACAGGAAAAGGTTCACATTTTCTCTTTTTCACCAGAAATTGAGATAGTTAAAACACGAAATTTAAACAATTTGAACCTTTTTCAATCGTCCAACTTTGTGTTGCATATCCATGGAGGAATTATAACTATTACAGGCTCTGTTTCTGCCATCACTGGCATAGGATTATTAAGTTTAAATAAAGAAGGTGTTGCATATCATGGATTCTTTATGACAATTATAGGATTAGGCGTAACTGTTGTTGGATTACCAATACTAATTACGGGTTCTTCAAGGGTAAAGAGGATTAACGGAATAAGAAATACTGTTTCTGATAGAATCTTTTTTGAAATAGCTCCATGTAGTTTTCAGAATTATATGGCTCAAAACTATCAACATGGTGTGACTCTCAGAATAAGATTCTAAAGATGGAAAACATTTTCAGATTGCAATCCATTGCTTTTCAGACTGTTATTTTGTAACTTGTATGTTGCACCAAAAATTAACTGTCATGAAAAATTTATTTTTTTTATTGTTTATGACCATCCTTTTAAATTCTTGTGCAACAACAAATAAAATGACCAATGAAGCAATTCATCATGCAATTATTGGACAAAATGAGAAGAGTATTTACTCCAGAGTGGGAATACCAACAAGTATTGTTCCTGCACCCGATGGGGGAAAGATAATGATATACGAATATTACAGTAAGGGAATGTATACAACTCCGTATAAATCCAAGGTTACTTACAATGCTAACAGGAATTTAACAGGCGACAGGGAAGGACTAATCCTCAGATTAGGTGAAAACACTGCAACTAATGACCCAAAATATACAATTTATGAAAAAAACGTATCGTACTTAAAGGCATATCTGGACAAACAAGGGAATTGTGTTAGATTCGAGCAGAATTTGCCTAAAGAACAATTAGAAATGTACCATGAACGTTTCAAACATTATCTTCCCAAAGACTGAATTTATAATATACTTTTATTAAAATGTTAATTGAATATATGGTGTTAGTTATCAGTGAAACCATTCTATTTCCATTTTTTATTCACATCACAGGAAATCCCTTCTCAAAAAATGTAAAATACAGCAGAAAACCTGTTTTGTTTGATGTAAGATTAGCTAATATTGTTCAAGGCAGCAGCTCCAATAGTGTGTAATATAATCTGCTCCAACAGTCATTTTTATAATTTCAATCCATTGCTTTTCAGACTGTTATTTCGTAACTTGTTTGATACACCAAAAATTAACTGTCATGAAAAGATTATTAATTATAGGGTTATTCATTGTCTATCATATAAGTTCATATGCCCAAAATCTGGATTTGATAGTAAAAATTAGCGGAGATTCAATCGCATGTAGAATAGATAGCATTACAGACACCCAAATTTATTTTGAAGTGAAAGTTTCTAAGAAATGGATTCATACTTATTATTTTAAGAATTTAGTTAAAGAATTTCAATATGGCGTTATAAATGAAAAACTTCATGATTTTGCTCCCGGCACTTCATATATTAAATCAAAAGTGAAAATCCCACAATACAGTATAGAAAATATTCAAAATGCTTCTCTAAAGAATTTAGAGCTATATCTAGTGAAGGCACAAAAGCTTAAAAAGACTGGTGCAGTTTTATCTATCACAGGTCCTATATCAGCCATCTTAGGGATATTAATGTTTAATGCTTCTTGGGCAGGCAATTTTGGAGGACCTGGCACGGCAGGTTTAGGTTTTGTAATGTTTCTTGGAGGAACAGGTGTTACTCTTGTAGGATTACCTATACTTATAACAGGATCTTCAAGGATCAGAAGAATAAATAAGGTGAAAGAATCTGCCAATGGATTAAGTTTGGATATAGCTCCATGTAGTCAATTTAATCTTGCAACCCAAAACCATCAGCTTGGGGTAACACTCAGGATTAGGTTCTAAAATTCAGCATAATACCTGTGGTCTGATGTATGTATTGCAATGTCTTAAATAGTGTTATTCAGGTGGTTATTTTGTAACTTGAATACTAAACCAAAAAATTAATTGTCATGAAAAAAACAGTTTCTATCTTGTTTGTAATTTGCATATTAAATGCCTCCTTTGTTAGTTGCAAAACACATAAGATGCTGTCTGTTAATGAAACATCTGAAGTAAAAAATGCTAAGAATTCTTTATTCCTTCATACTCCTTCAAAAACTTTCAAATTATTTAATTATAAATTCTCGGATACGATGTTAGTTGGTGATTTAATGGAAAAGACAAAAATC
>JABMPH010000259.1 GCA_013203805.1 Bacteroidota bacterium
AACAAACTCAGGCAGATTTATAATAAATATAATTTGTCCTAAAATACTGAAATCATATTTTAAATATTTAATAATGATAATAATATCGCACAGAGGCTATTGGATCAAACCAGAAGAAAAAAATACAATTCAATCATTTAATAATACAACCAAAAAAGGTTTTGGAACTGAAACTGATATACGTGATTTTGATAGTGAGTTAGTTATTTCTCATGATATTGCCAACAAGGACAACTTGAGATTCAATTCCATTCTGGAATCGTTTAAAAATTCAAATTTATTGTTGGCTTTAAACATTAAAGCTGATGGATTACAAAATTTGTTACAACAGTCGATAAATCAATATAAAATATCAAATTATTTTGTTTTTGACATGGCTATTCCAGATACAATATTGTATATTAATATGGGATTTAATGTTTTTTGCAGACAAAGTGAATTTGAACCATATATACCATTTTATGATGAAATTAAGGGAATTTGGCTGGATTCTTTTAAAAAAACATGGTATAACTCAGGTCTGGTTAACAAACACATAATCAATGGAAAGCAAGTTTGTATTGTTTCAGATGAACTTCATAAAAGAGACCATTTAAGTCAATGGCAATTCTTAAAGTCATGGAGTATTATACAAAATAATAATCTGATTTTATGCACAGATTATCCTGAAGAAGCAAAGCTTTTTTTCAAAAACACATAACTCAAAAAAAATGATTAAAGCAATTATATTCGATATGGATGGTGTGCTAATAGAGGCCAAGGATTGGCACTATGACGCATTAAATAAGGCACTAAATTTCTTTGGGACAGAAATTTCTCGCTATGACCATTTGGTCACATTTGATGGTTTACCTACTAGGAAAAAATTAGAAATGATGACAAAAGTGCAAAACCTTCCAATAGGTCTTCATCAATTAATAAATGACTTAAAACAAAGGTTCACAACAGAAATAGTTTATAGTAAATGTAAACCTGTCTTTTACCATCAATATGCTTTATCCAAATTGAAAGAAGAGGGCTATAAAATAGCTGTTTGTTCCAATGCTATAAGAAGAACTGTTGAGATAATGATGGAACGATCAGACCTTCTACAATATTTGGATTTCTATTTGTCAAACCAAGATGTGGTTAAAGGGAAACCTAATCCAGAAATGTACACTAAAGCAATTAATCGTTTGGGGTTACAACCGAAAGAATGCTTAATCCTCGAAGATAATGAAAATGGTATTAAAGCTGCTATTGATAGCAAAGCACATTTGCTTCAAGTGAATTCGGTCACTGATGTAACCTATTATAATATTACAAATCGAATTAATGAAATAAATAAAGTATAGAAATATGAAAATAATTATTCCAATTGCAGGTGAAATCTATTTTGATGATTCTGACTACATATACCCTAAGCCAATTATTGATATTGATGACAAACCAATTATCGAATATGTTATAAATAATTATCTGAAAATAGAAGAAGGAATAACTTTTTGTTTTATATTAAAAGAAACACTTTGCTCTGAGTTCAATTTAGATTTTACGCTCAAGCAATTGACCTCTAATCCTATAATCATAAAATTAAAAAACGAAACAAAAGGTGCAACTTGCAGCGTTTTGATGGCAATAGATGAAATTTCAATGGATGAAGAAATTGTAATTGCAAATTATGATCAATTTTTCATAGAAAATATTAGTAAAGCAATATCATTATTTAGAGATCAAAGAGTAGATGCTGGGATAATAACATTTAATTCTGTACACCCAAGATGGTCTTTTGCAATAGTTGATGAACAAGAGAATGTTAAAGAAACAGCCGAGAGAAGACCAATTAGCAAAAACGCAATGACGGGTTTTTTCTATTTTAAAACTTTTAAAACCTTTATTGAAGGGGCATTCAAAAGTGTGATAAATGAAAATTACTATGATAATAAAATATATGTGGCATCATCTATAAATCAGCTGATCTTGAAAGGCAAGATTGTAAAAGCATATAAAATTCATAATCACAAATTTATCTCATTTTATACACCGCAAAAAATAAAAGAATTTGAAAGAAGAATATTAGAGGAAAAATTAATATGAAGAAAGAAGAATTAAATGATTTCATTGGCGGTTGGTTTATTGGGAACTTTGAGACTTCTTTATTCCAGACCAACAACATGGAGGTGGCTGTAAAGAACTACAAAACTGGCGATTATGATAACAAGCACTATCACAAAATAGCTACAGAGTATACTGTTATTGCAAAAGGAAGAGTTAGAATGTCAGGAGTCGAATATTCTGAAGGAGCGATTTTGATAATACCCCCTATGGAGTCGACAGATTTTCTAGCACTAACAGAAGTAACAACAGTAGTTGTGAAAATACCAGGAGCTTCAAACGATAAATATATTTCACTAAAAAATAAGCCATGATTAATATTTTATTACCTATTGCTGGTCGGGGCAGTAGATTCGCAGAAGAAGGATACAACTTACCAAAGCCCCTCATCTCAGTTCATGGCATTCCAATGATAGAGGTAGTCGTTAACAATATACGTCCCAAATGTGAACATCATTTTATATTCGTTGCTCTAAAAGAGCACCTCGACCATTTAGGGATGACAGAAACTCTGGAGAGGATTGCTCCCGGATGTACAATTGTTCCAGTTACAGAAGTGACAGAAGGTGCAGCATGTACTGTTTTGCTTGCCAGAAAATACATCGATAACAATGATCACTTAATGCTGGCCAACAGCGATCAATGGGTGGATATTGATATTAACAAGTATTTAGAAGAAATCGAAATACATGACGTCGATGGCTTAATTATGACTATGTGGGCTGATGACCCTAAATGGTCTTATGTTGGCTTTGACAATAAAGGTTTTGTCAATAATGTAGTTGAAAAGCAGGTAATTTCGAACGAAGCTACAGTTGGTATTTATAATTTCCGAAGTGGTTCGGATTTTGTTCGGGCTGCTGATCAGATGATAATTAAAAACTTGCGTGTGAATAATGAATTTTATGTAGCTCCAGCATATAATGAAATGATTTCATGGGATGCTAAAATTACAATATACAATGTCGGCAAGGTGGGATATGGAATGTATGGATTGGGTGTACCAAACGATTTAAATGAATTTCTTCAATATCCAGTATCAAATAAAATTTTATCCAAATGAACTACCTCGCAGCAGTGTTGCCGAGTTATCAATAAGGAGTTTAGTTTTCCAAACGATGCAGAGCTTCAGTGAACAACTCCAAGAGATTAGAAACAAATATACTTATATCTTAAATTATGAAAACATTATTTGAATTCGAAAGATTCCCTTTGAGTGTTTGTACTCAAGATGGGGATTTAAGTCCTTTAGAAGAAATGATTCCGGCTTCTATTTGTGAGGATGATTTTGGTTTAATTAGCTTTCTACCATACGTAGATCCTAAGAAAATATATCTCTCTCAGCATAATAGTAGTATTGGGCCAACATGGACAGAACATAATAAAAGATTTGCAGAATATGTGTACAAAGTGGAAAAGCATGCTGTAACGGACATTGGCGGTGGTAGTGGAAATATTTATAAAAGCTATTTACAGCATAACACAAATGTAAATTGGAAAATTATAGATCTAAATCCCACTTTGGAAGATCGCAATGTGCAACTTATAAAGGGTTTATATGACTCAAAATATATTTCAAAAGGAGAAACTGTAATAACCTCACATTTTTTAGAACATCAATTTGATTTCAAAAAATTTCTAAGTGAATTAAGAATGCGGGAGCCAAAATATCATATTTTTTCATTACCAAATTTTAAGTATTATGCAAAAAATAAATATTTGGCTACAATAATGTTCGAGCATCCTCATTATCTGGAAGAAGATTATTTGGATCATATTCTTAAAATCACGGGATGGAAAATACTTAATAAAGCTTACTTTAATAATCATTCAATTTTTTATACAACGGAACCAACAAAACCAACAAATGACCAACAAAAATTTGATTGTAAGGATGATATTGTTGATTTGATAGAGTATTATAAAAAAAGGGTTGAGAAAATAAAACACTTAGATGGTTTTTATGTTTTTGGCGCCCACTTTACGTATTATTATTTATTAAACTTTGGTATAAAAGAAATACAAATCAAAGCTGTTGTTGATAATGATGTGAAAAAGCAAAATCGAAGAATGTATGGCACTAATACAAAAACAATTTCCTCTGACGAACTCCCAAATGGAGCTATGCTGTTTTTGGAAATGGGTCCATATAATGAAGAAATATCAAGAAGTTTAAAAGACATAGTTTACATATAAAACTATAGGGCATGTTAGTTAAATTAATTAGCATTTAGTAATAATATTATTTTATGATTTTATATTTTGATAGTTATATTACAGACAAACCTTTACATCAAGGTTGGCAAAAACTACGAAAAATTGAGCGAAAAGTAAGGGATGGATGCCAGACATATCGAACACAGAGCCGACTTGATATTACTAAATACACTCTTGCTAGTTATGCTCAAATAGATTGGACAAACGTTCTTATTAGGTATGAACTGGAAGACCCATTACAAACTAAAGAGTTTGATCGTTATATTCTTAGTTTGTTTCCTAAAGCAATTATAATGCATACAAGGTCTGATAGTCAAAAGGACTATCAAAAGTCAATAGAGTTACTTCAAAAACTTGGCGACGAATGGATATTTTGTTCTCCTAACAATGACCATCCGTTTATTGATGTAGATAAAGACGTTTTCATTCCCTTAATAAAAAAAGCAAATTCCTTAAAAGAAAAGTATAATAATAATATTTCAATTGCTTATTCACATTTTCCGGAAGTTAATTGTTCATCGCAAACAGGTCATTTAATGAACCTCAGTTATTGCTCCAACACTAAAATTATAGATGAGGATAAGAATTGTAGATCTGTTTTATACCCTAATGGAAATCTCGACTCTATACAGATATTACACATTGATTTATTACGAAATTGGTTTTTTAGTGACGATTGTGGAGAAGCAAGAATTATTCGCCCTGAGAATTTAGCTCCGCATATCAAGCCCCCTGTGCAAGTAGTGATAGTTCCAAAACATGAGATAATTAGGCACTACGATGGCTATATGCATACAATATAAGGAGGGTCTTTGGTATTTATACCTGCAGAGAAGGTTCCTCCTTTATTTATACCTCATGGCTTTTTTAGTAAGAAAATTAAGATTGCATATGGGTATGATGAATATCGTGACGGTTGGGTAAATATTAATCCGAAAAAAGAACATTACAGCTTTGAAGATAATATTTATGGAACTGACATGAAATGTACGATTGAAGAAATACCTCTTTTCTGGAAGGATCATATTAAGAAGATTGATATAAATCAAAAGGCTGATCTCTTACAATTAGAAAGATCAAATATAAAGAATAAAGAATTATTGTCAGATCCATGGAGAAACATACCCCATTTTAAGGTTCAAGTATTTTTCTTTTTTAGTTGGTACAGAAAAACTATTGCGATTCTTGGCAAGTTAATATTAGCCTTAAAAGACAAAAAGAAATTTTCATATTACTTAAATAGAGTAATCTATCGTGTATTAAATAAGCGATTCTAATTTTTCTTTATATTATGCCATAATGGGAGTGATTATTACGAAGAATGCCCTGCGACTTGAATCATAATAAGAAATAAAGCATTGGGAAGAAGACTTGATTCCTTAAATAATTAAATACCTAATACGCTTATATAGTTCAATAAAAGACAATCGGCAACATGCATTACAAGCAAAGTACAAAGCATTTTTTGTTTTGTGATGAAATGTCTAAATTTAGATGAAAATTGATAGAATATGTTGGGCAAATTTGCATCCCCGGATTTTCAAAATTAGATTAACCTTAAAGTGAAACGAACTAGAACTAGAACTTCAAGATGGAATATTTTTTTTCAATATTCTAATATCATTTTTAATTTTATCACAGGAATTGTTTTAGTTCCATTATATTTAAAAAATATTACTACTGAGGTATACGGATTATGGTTAGGTACAGGTAGTATTTTAGCAATGATTACTTTAGTAGACCCTGGTTTTGGGATCGTACTGCAACAAAAAATATCAAGTTATTATGGTGAGAAAGATTATAAAATAGTAGGGCAATATGCCTTAATGGGTATTATAATAATTGTCCCATTTTTAATTCTTTTTGCTATATTATGTCTAATATTTTCTTTTACAATTTCTTACTGGTTTGATATAAATGATCTAATAATTTTAGCTGAAATTACAAGGGCATTTAATTTTGCATTTTTAGGTTCATTAATTCTATTGTTCTCATACAATCTTATTTCAATAAACCATGGCCTACAATCAAGTCTTAGCATTGGGTTAATTAATGTGGTTGCTTCGTTGTCAGGTATCATTTTAACCATAATACTGCTAGAAATGGGGTTTGGGATTGTTGCCATTGGTATTACTTTACTATGGAGATCAATAATTGTTGGTCTTGGGAATTTGGGTTATATGCTATATCGTTTTAATAGAGAAAAAATAAAATTTAAGTACAATGCTAGATTGCTTAATGAAATAGTTTCATTCTCAGTTTATACATTTTTAGGTAAAGCTGGAAATGCTTTATCTACTCAGCTAAATATGTTCATATCCTCATCTATTATTTCTCCAACAAGTGCATCAGTATTAAAATTTACACAAGCCCTACCCGATAATAGTAAATTAATAATTGATAGGCCGGCTTATGCATTGCTTCCTGCCATATCACATATGATAGGAGAAAAGAATTCAGTGGTTGAGATCAAAATTATTGTTCTGCGTTTTGTTAGATTTATAATATGGGGATCAGGACTAATATTCATAATTTTCTTAAAGTTAAATCAATCATTTGTTTCTTTATGGGTTGGTGAAACATTCTATGGAGGTAATCTATTGAACCTTCTTATTATCCTAATGATAATTTTAACAATTTTTTCAAATTCAATATCATACTTTGTTTTTGCATTAGGAGACATTAAAAGGAGTAATTTAATGCAATTTATTAAATCATTGCTACTTGTTCCAATGCTTTTTTTGGGCGCTCAAAAATGGGGTCTTATTGGAATAATAGGGGCCTCAATTATAGCCGAACTATTGATAACTACCTGGTATTTCCCTTTAAGTCTATATAGAAGAATACAAGGCAATAAAGATGATATAGCACAACTATTTTATGAAACACTGAGAGTTTTATTAATTATAATACTTTTTACTACAGATGATAATAATATTTTAAAAAATTGGTCATTGTTGATTTTTTATGCAATATTTTATTGCAGTATATATTTTTGTTTAATTTTTATTATTTCCAAAAATTTTAGAATGGAAATTAATAATATTTTGATGCAAATTAGGATAAAATTGCATTTGATTTAGCCCCCAAAACACATTCTTTATTTGACTATCTCTAAGTCATATGAATACCATCGATTCAATCATAAACCTTAATATTTTTAATTATGATAACATTCAAGATCATTAAATTCATCTTTAACCATCCCTTTAATTCCGACAATAGAATTTCTGGCGTATTACGATTTTTCAAATGGCAGCTAAACACGAAACTTAACCCTTATCCAATTGTCTATCCATTCACGGAGAATTCAAAACTGATAATATGGAAAAGCTTGAAAGGAGCAACCGGTAATTTATACTGTGGCTTAATGGATTATTACGACATGGGATTTTTATTACATTTTTTGAGATCGACTGACCTATTCATTGATGTAGGTGCCAATATAGGTGCATATACGGTTTTGGCATCTGGCGAAATCGGTGCAAGTACAATTTCAATTGAACCCATACCATCAACGTATAAAATATTAATAGACAATATCTTAATTAACCGAATCCAAAATAAAGTTCAAGCGCTTAATATTGGTTTAGGTAAGTCGGAAATGAAAATTAAATTTACCAAATCAATGGACACCGTTAATCATGTGGCAACGGATAACGAAATAGACACTATTGAAGTTGAAGTAGACACCTTAGACTCTGTGACAAATTTAATACCCACATTAATTAAGATAGATGTGGAAGGTTTTGAAACAGAAGTGTTGAATGGGGCAGAGAAAATATTGAATAATAAAGACTTGAAAGCTATTATTATTGAGCTAAATGGTTCAGGGAACCGTTATGGATACGATGAAAATAAAATACATGTCAAATTATTGGCATTGCAATTTAAACCATATTATTATAATCCGAAAACAAGAGTTTTAACTGAAGTTTCAGGTTATGTAAATAGTGATGGCAATGCCTTATATATCAGAGATAAAAAATTTGTGATTGATAGGGTTACAAGTTCAAGAAAAATTAAAATATTAAACAGTGAGATATAGAACTTAATTGGTAAGATATTACAGTGCACGCGGATAAAGTTTTTCTAGCTAAATTTATAAATGTCTATACAAAAATTTTATAATAAGAACAGAATCTTAGTAATAATACTTGATTTTTTCAGTATTTCTAATCAAATAATATCAAGATTTCAATCTAGAAGTGGTGTATTTTTTAGATATAGAAGGTATAATACGCACGGCTCGTTTGAAATCTATTATTCTTTACCTCCAGTAAAATATTGTAATTATTTTAGTGCGAAACTTTTACATTGGCAAAACAATCCAAAATTTATTGATAGGAGAAAGTATATTGTTGAAATTAATGACCATCCTCTTTCTGCCGTTGGCTATTACAAAACTGGATTGAGCCCTGAGAATATTTTAAAATATATTCCTAAAATCAGAGAATTATATTCTCTGAGTAATTGTGTTGGGATTATTTTTCCTTGTACTAAAATGGTAGAATTATTCAATTTTTATTTCCCAAATTCGAATCTTAGTTATAAATTTAAAATTATACCTGGCCTAGGTACTAATGCTAAAGAATTTGTTTGGGAGAAAATAAATTTTGAATCTCCACTAAGATTTTTGTGTTTATGTAGCGATTTTGAAACAAAAGGTTTAGACATTGTAATTAATACATGGCTACGAATTAGTAAATTTAATAATGCTTCCATCTTAACCATTGCTTGTTCAAATATTAGCGAAGAATATTTAAATATTATTGCAAGTTGCAATTCTATTTTTCTTATAGACAAAGCTCCTCTGACCTTACAAGAAAAAGCACAATTATTAAAGAGTCATAATATTTCTATTGCTCCTACTCACATACATGGTGGTGCAAATATATTTGAAGCAATAGAATATGGACATTCAATAATTTATTTCGAATTTCATTCATCAGCCCATATTAATTATGGAGTTGAAATAAAAATGCCTTATTCTTTTTATGACCCTGAATATTTCGGGGTGAAATGGAAATCATTAGAAGAATTTATTATGATTCTTAAGAAGGACAAAAAAAACGGAATCTTTAAATCCGTTGAAGACGACTTATTTAATCAAATCATGATGTTAATTCAGAATCCTATCAAAGCATATGAGCTTGGTAAGAAGTCGATTGAATTTGCTAGATATCAGTATTCTACTGAAACAAGAAACATCTTATTAAGAGACCTTTATAACAAGCAGTTAGATAAGCACTAAATCACTAATTATGTTTAAAAATTCAATCATTATTTTCCTGCTAGTTTTTCATTCTGTTATAAATATTGGGATATTAATTACCCTGTTTGGTTCAGTGACTGCCTATATCTTAACTTTAAGTCTAACTCTATTTACCATATTATTTATAATTTTTAATAAATTAAGAATAAATAACTCAGTAAGAAAGGAATTCATTATCATAACAATTATTTATTTTATCATACTAGTGAAGTATTGGTTTTCTTCAATTTATTTTGCTGATTATATACTCCTTTTTTCAAATATGGCACTATTTTATCTCGTATTTAATATACAATTTTCAGGATATATTGATGCTTTTTTTAGGATAATAGTGAAGTTAAATATATTGATTTTAGTTATATTTTATTTAAATATTGGAGGCTTTGGATATTTAATTTGGGATACAAGTGAGATTGCTACGACAATGTTTTTTGGTTTGGCTAGATTTAGAGGCATTTTTGGCACAAGTGGCTATGCTAGTTTAGTATTATGTTTGACATTGGTTTACTTTATGTTCGCGCAGATGTATTCACAAAAAAGAGTATCCAACCTTATTTATATTGCGGCAGTTTTAATACTCGGTGCGTTAACTGGTAATAGGTCCTTTATATTAGGCTCTTTAATTGGTTTTTCAATTTTATTTTTTAGCACTCTAAAATTTTCTAAATTAAGAAACTTAATTTTCTTATTGGGTTTTCTATCATTTATTTTTGTAATTTTTTTATCAAAATTAACTATATTATATGAATATTTTAACTTTCGCTTTGATATTGGTTTTGAAAACAGATTGTATGGAGAAACAGGTATTTTTTTATTGTTAAGTAAAATAGATATGGATACACTGATATTAGGTTCTTTGCAAAATGTAAACAAATCTGCAGTTGTTGTATTAAAAAATATTGTTTTTATGCCTCATAATGGGTTAATGTATTATTTAGGTGCTTTTGGTATTTCTGTTGCTTTATTGGTTATAATTTTATATTATGATGCTGCGCATATTATATATAGAAATAAACGACAAATAACATATAAGGTTAAACTCATTTTTCTAGTATTGATGGTTTTTTTTTCACTGGGAGAAGCTTTTCTATTGACCCCAATAAATATTGTCCTTATTAGATATTTTTTTGAGCAAAAAAAAATTAATTACAATGGGAAAAAAAATATTATTAATAGTTGACAATAAAATACCAGAACTTGGTTCAGGTAAAATACTTCAAAAAAAGATGTTATCTTTTCATGGGTTAGGTTTTTATTATTATTTAGCAGAAAGATTAGATTCGGAAGGAATTGATTATATCACTCTAGATTTATATAAAAATCGAGTTAGGGAATATAATGACTATAAAAGATTTGTTATTTCTTATGAATGTTCACACAAGGATATAAGTTATTATAAAAAGAACAAAATAGTAATGTTTATGTCATATTCAGGGGAATCACCAATTAATTCCCTAAAATATCATAAAAACATTAATAAGATTTCTGCTCATTTTCACTGCATTTATGGTTTTATTGGTGTTTCTAAATTATTAATTAATAAGTCTAATTTCCGAACTTTTTATTGGCCTATGAATATTAAATATTACTCAAAGAAAAAATTTGAAGATAGATTTTTATTGGCTTATATTGCTTCAGCAAAATCAAAGTTTCCTTATAGTCCAAGATATAGATTTACATATTATTATAGAAAGCCTAGATACTATGTTAATTGGTTAATAAAAAAACGATATTTAGGTTATGGAAAGGATATATCAAATTATCGTTTTGAATATATAAGAAAGTTAGCAACCAGTAAAGAATTTTATTTATTTGGTAAAGGATGGACTAAAGTGCTAAAGGAAGATAGATTTTTTAAGAGCATAGAATTTGCAAATATACCTGAAGAGGTTGACGATAAAGGATGTAAGCTGCAAAATTTTAAGTTCACACTTTGCTTTGAAAATACATTATTCCCTGGATATATAACAGAAAAGATATTTGATGCGATGTTGGCAGGTTCCGTGCCAGTGTATGTTGGATGTAATAATATAACCCAGGAAGTACCATCAGAATGTTTCATTAATGTTAATGATTTCTCAAGCCCCGAAAGTTTATTAGAATATCTACGAAGCATGGATAAAAATGATTGGGAATTAATATATTCAAGGATTATTGCGTATATAGTCTCTGAAGAATTTAAAAATAAGTATAGCGCAAAGCTTTTTGCTGAGGAATTATATTGTGAATTAAAAAAAATAATCTAATGAAAGTAGTTTTTTTATGGTCAGAGACAGGAAGTTATCTTCACTCTCAAGCCAAAAGTATTTATAAATTTTCTGGACAAAATGTTTCTATAGTTAATTGGGATAAGAGAGGAAGCGCCTCTACACTTTTTAAGAACTTTGAGGAAGAGGGAGTGACATATCTTCCACGATCAAGTTTTTCGAATTCATCACTTCTCGACTTTTTATTAAAAGAATCGCCTGATATTATTGTTGTTTCAGGATGGATGGATTTAGGATATCTTTTAGTTTGTCGAAAGTATAAAAAAAAATCAAAGGTTAAGGTTCTTGCAGCAATTGATGATAATTGGCATGGAACTTTTAGACAATATATAGGAAGGTATGTGTATAGGTTATTTATGGATAGAAAAATATTTGATTATATGTGGGTAGCTGGTAGCGCTCAATTATATTATGCTACAAAATTTGGATTAAGTTTTAACAAAATTATACCAAACTGTCTTTCAGCCTCGGATTCATTTTATATTGATCAAGTTAAGTTAATGAAAAGGTTTGTTTTTGTGGGAAGATTTCTTAAACGAAAAGGAATCATAACCCTTATAAAAGCACATAAGATGTTAGATTATAGAAAGAGAAAAGAATGGCCATTGGTATTAATAGGAGATACTGGTATTGGAGGCATAAGCCAATATAAAGATGATGTTTTAAAAGAGGCTGATGAGTTTATTATTTTTACTGGCTCATTACAGCCAGCAGAGTTAGTCCAGGAGTTGAAAAAGGGAGGAGTTGGTTGTGTGCCAAGTACGAAGGAGCCATTTGGATTAGTAGTTCATGAGTTTTGCAAAATGGGAATGCCAATTATATTAAGTTCAGAGGTTGGCGCTACATCGGAATTTTTAATTAGCGGATATAATGGTTATAATTTTGAGTCAGAAAATATTGAAAGTCTGCACAATTCTTTGATGAAAATTATTAATTTGACGGAATCCGAATTATTAGAATTTTGTGAACACAGCCACTTACTTTCGAATAGAATCAGTTCAGAAATTTCTGCTTCAGTTTTATTATCAATTATTTCTAATTAATTTAAATATGAAAATACATATTGTTCCGGGAATTGGATCTGAGGCAAGTGGTCCCAGTTATTGTGTGCCAAGGCTTTGTGATAGCCTTATTACATATGATAAATCTTTAGAGTTATTGGTGTTAAAAATGGGGGATGCTAATAATAAGAATGAGTATATTAAATACTTTAAAATAAATAGATTTTTTTATAAAAAAATCGGATATTCATTTGGGCTATTAATTTATTTTACTCAAAAAGTATTTAAGGAAAAGCCAACAATTGTGCATTCGCATGGTCTCTGGATGTTTCCAAATATATTACCAGGCTTATTTGCTTATTGTTCAGATTTTGAATTAATTGTGTCACCTCATGGATGTATGACGGAGTATGCATTTTCTATTGGTTCAAGATTTAAATACATTTATTGGAAAATTATTCAAAAGAATGCCTTAAAAAAAGTTAAGTTATTTCATGCCACATCTTACGATGAATATAAAGACATTAGAAGACTAGGTTTTAAACAACCTGTGGCAATTATTCCATGGGGAATTGATTTCCCAGAGACAATCACTAATACAGATACTAACAAAAAACATATTTTATACCTAGGTAGGAT
>JABMPH010000023.1 GCA_013203805.1 Bacteroidota bacterium
CTGTAAAGAGTTTGAACCCCAGAGAGCCTCTGTAGAAGTTGACCACGGTGGTGTAAATTATAAATTTATTCTCGGAGAGAGTGTTTGGTATGATGTTGTGATATTGAGAGAGGCGATTATAAATTCCTCAGGAAAGGAGAATAGTGTTGCAACTCAGGCTAATTTTGTCTTTAATAATACATGTTTATATATAAAGGATTTGTTTATTAATGGAGAACAAATATTAACGGACGACAATAAACCATTTTGTAAAATGTCAGTTCCCGATAGGGTTGGATTATTTGATAAGCTTCCACCAGCAATAACCATTGATGATAAAAACAAAGAGTCTCTTCTGTCTATTGTAATTGATAAATTTAATACTGTTGATATACAGGAAAAAATATTTGGCGATGAACCAATTAATTGTCCTTCCTGTGGGGCTGAATTGGGGTGCGGTTTAACTTATGATAATTTTTTTAGCTTATAAAACTATAATATACAATTTTTTGAGTTGATTAATATGTCAACATATGGATGTTCAGAAATGGGCATATTAATCGCCAACAATGACGAGTAAGAAAATTTGGGAAACTTAAATGCCTATAAACAAAAACGACAACCAATCTGAATTAGATCGACTCAAATTACAGATTGAAAAAGTTAGCGAAGATGTTGATACTAATAAACTAACTATAGAGCCATCTCAAGAATATTTAGACCATTTAGATGCACTCCCTAAAGAGATAAAGAAATCTTTAATGGGTATGCATAAAACCATATCTGAATATTTTACTAAACAGAAATCAGATAAACGCGGTTGACCCCAAAAGTGGACTTCTTGAATAAGTGTAAAACACTCCATAGTCTTTTATAATTGATCTTAATCCTGAAATATCATTATTTTGCATGACTGAAATTGAGTATAGAATTACTAGGTCGATTCTAATTAATTTGAGTTTAAATTATACACATATTTAATTCAAAATTCAAGATTAGAATTCATTAGCACATCATGTATGGAATTTACAAGATTGACTGTAATTACATTACTGGTGTATTTCACTTATAAAATGTAATTAGAATCAATCTAGTGGATAATTTCAAAGACCAAGACGGGTCTGGTATCCCCTAACATTTTTTAAGTTTTATCGTTTTCTCACGAGTCCTGGCATCTACTTGACTTTTGCCATCTCAAACGTACTATAAGGTAAGAACTTAAAACATTTGAATCAAAAAGATAGGTTAATAATGGAGCATCTAATAGTATTCTTCTTGATGTTGATACTCTGTATCAACAGTTATGCCGGAAATCACTTTGGTAACTTCAGCACGCCACAGGTTCGTAAGATAGTATCCAACAGTGTAACTATAATCAGATGGACTGTTGTAACTGTCAGTGATTTAATTACTGTCTACAATAAGACTGATGATGCAATTGAGAATGAGGAATTTGAGAACAAAGATATCATACCAACAATGTTAGCGTTGGCTAATACTTCTCAATGGTTTCCATTTGCACCAGAGATTAGAATGGTTGGTGGAGTTCTTCCGAGTGTATTTGAATACAATATAATTAAAATTAACGGCAGCAGTGAGCCTGTTATTTGGTCTAACGAAACTAGTCCAGGCTTCTGGTTCTATGGTGATGAAATAGAAAAAAGAATTGATAAGAAGTAAAGAAAACCCACTAGATAAAGATAAAATATTACTGGAGATTAATAGCAAATGACTGAAAAATGGACTGAAAAATACTACTATAGCTGTTTTTTTTGTAATAAATCAATAATTAAATTCATAGATAATGATAATATTAGATATATAGACGAACATACTGATGTTTGTCCACTGTCCAAAGTTTCCGAGAAAACACCAGAGTTCTATGAAAAACTAATTGATAAATGCGAAAAAAAATCAAACAAAAAAGCTGAGATAGAATATAAAATTAAACAAGAAATGCAGCGTTACTATGTCGATCATTTAACATATCTTGATTGTTTGAATTTAACAAAACTTAAAATATCACTCCAGGATTGGTCTGAGATTGTTATAGCATTAGAAAAATTTTATAATATTAAAATAGATAACAAATTTTTTGGCATCAGCGACAGGGGGATTACTACAACACTTGGGGAGATGGTTGATTATATTTACGTAGAAGTAATAGATGATATTCAAACGACAATGGTGCAAATACAAGATGGTCGAAGGCATTTAGCAAATAGAAATAAATTAGCTAAAGATAGAGAATCTTTAACTACAGGTTTACGGGCAATTAGTGAAAAAGAATATTACACATGTTACTATTGTGGAGGAGATATCATAAAGTTTATAAATGAAGATGATATTGAATATGAAGATGAACATACTGAAGACTGTCCAATATCCACAATTCCAGAAAAAACACTAGAATTCTATGAGAGACTAATTGCTAAAGGTGAAATCATATCAGACAGAAAAGCCGAAATCGAAAATAAACTTAAACGCTATATAATGAATTATTATAATCCTGATTTGAAATTTTCTGATCCCATAGATCTAACGAAACTTAATTTTTCATATCTAGATTGGATTGTAACTATTATAGCTCTAGAAGAGTCTTTAGGTTTAAAAATAGATGAAAAAGAAATAGGCATTAGCAAAACAAAAATCAATATAACATTTGCAAAGATGGTTAATTATATTGCAAAAAAGAAAGGGTATATAATAAAATAATAATTTTAGGATGGGTAGTGGAATTGAGGGTACTCCCCCATTGGCAAACACAGCTCTGTGAGAAGAGTCGGTGGTTTTATAAACCACCTTGCAGGTTCGAAGCCTGTCCCATCCACCATTTTTAAAAAATAAAGGATATTATAGTCGTTTAAATAATAATTTTATATAAGGGGTTTAATATATGAAACAAACAATATATTCCTATGGTCTGAACATCGCGGAAGATGTAAGGCGCTCCATAGTGATTGCTGAAGCAACACAAACAACAGATGGTATAAAAATAGAACTCATAAAAAACCACGCATTTAAAATAACCTATTTTATGGTAGACTCTTTTAAATATCGAACCGGTGAAGAAGAAGTTCTCTTACAAG
>JABMPH010000260.1 GCA_013203805.1 Bacteroidota bacterium
ATATGCTTCCGATATTTCTTTAAATTTCTCTTCAAGGGCTTTGTCTCCATTGGTTTTATCGGGATGGTATTTTTTAGCAAGGCTGCGATATGCTTTTTTTATCTCGTCTTTTGTTGCTTTTTTATTAACCCCAAGAATAGTATAGTAATCTTTATAATCCATTGCACATTGATTAAGAGACTATAAATATAAGAAATTATTGAGAATATAATATTCACTCAAAGAGCTTGAATAATATCACAAATAATTTACAGATTTGATTGACCAATAGCCTCACCAATAATTTTCTCATGGTCGAATGCGAGCATTGGTAGTCTATTTATACTGAACCATTGAGTATTTTTAGCGTCGTCACCAGCCTTGGCTTTGGTTTCTGCTTTTGTAATTCCAATAAATACAACAGATATTGTTCGGCCACGAGGATCACGGTCAACAACACTGTAGGTTTTGAATTGGGAAAGTATTATATCTACAAGTCCAGTTTCTTCAGCTAATTCTCTATCTGCTGCTTGTTCAAGTGTTTCGTCCATATCAACAAAGCCTCCGGGTAGAGCCCACTCATCCTGAAAAGGTGGATTAAGTCTTTGAATCAATAATATCTCAGGATTAGCACATACATCTCTTAGTACTATTATATCAACAGTTACTGCTGGCCGTGGGTAATTATAGGAATATTTTGTCATTGGTTAGAAATAGTAAGTTATGTCAAATAATACCACCCAAAAAGCATCAAATAGAAATTTTCAATTTTTTTTTAATCATTGTGTTTTAATTATTGGTGCTTATTAGTGATTTGATGCTTGTCATTTGAGATTTAATTTTTCAGACTTTTTAATAGGGTTCTAACTATAATTCTTCCAATAGTTTTTTGATGGACTGATGATGTGCTTTTACAATTCCTTTTTCGGTAATAATACCAGTTATATATTTTGCCGGAGTAACATCAAATGCCAGATTTAATGCCTTAGATCCCGGTGAGCATACTAATACCTGTACAGGATTCTCATTTTTATCAATTCCCGATTGATATAACACTTCTTCCTGATCGCGTTCTTCAATAGGAATTTCTTTTCCTGTTGCACAATCAATATCAATTGTTGATGTTGGTGCAGCAACGTAAAATGGAATATTAAATTCCTTTGCAAGTATAGCTCGCCCTAATGTTCCAATTTTGTTAGCCACATCACCGTTTGCCGCTATCCTATCGGCGCCAACAATAACCATATCGATTTTTCCCTGCGACATAAGCGTAGCCGCTGCATTATCAGGAATAATAACATGTGCAATACCATTGTTGTAAAGTTCCCAAGCGGTAAGTTTTCCTCCCTGATTCCGTGGACGGGTTTCATCAACATAAACAAATACTTCTTTACCTTGTTTGGCCGCCAGATATATGGGAGCTAATGCTGTTCCGTAATCAACAAACGCTAACCATCCTGCATTACAGTGGGTTAGAATATTAGCTTTCTTTTTAAATAGATCACTACCAAGTTCACCTATTCTTTTTGAATCAGCAGAATCCTTTTGAGCTACCTTTTGAGCTTCCACCATTGCGCTTTCAGGGGATATTAATCCGGCATGATACACTCTTTCAACTGCATAAAATAAGTTACGGGCAGTTGGTCTGGTATTTTCAATATCCTGACGTGCTTCGCGAACTCTTATGGCTTTTTCTGGGTCATCTCTAAATTGAAGAAATGCCTGTGCCATAGAATAACCTGCTGCTGCCCCAATAGCTCCTGCTCCTCGGATTGTCATATCGGTAATTGCCATGCATGTATCCCAGTATGTTTTGCATTCGTGAATTTCGAACTTGAAAGGAAGTAAATTTTGTTGGATCATAAAAACCGAAGTTCCTTCAATCCAAACAGTTTGATATAGTTTATCGTTTACAATCATATTAGTGAGCTGTAATTAGTGTATGGTTAATTGGAGGATAATTCATCATTACCTGCCTGCCGGCAAAGGCAGGGATACTTGTTAATTTATTATTTAATTTCAAGATTTATCGTTCAAAATTTCAAAAGCATTCCAAATCATCAACCCTGTTCCTATTTCTATACTTTTTTCATCAACATTAAAAGTTGGAGAATGGAGGTTAGATGCTATTCCCTTTTCCTTATTTGCTATTCCAAGTCGGTAAAAACAGCCGGGGATTAACTGAGTATAACGTGCAAAATCTTCAACGGTAGTCCTGACGTCAAGATCAAATACATTTTTCTCTCCCAGAAACTCAGCAGCAGAAATCTTGAATTTTTTTGTCAATTTATCATCATTTTCCAGAACCGGGTAACCCCTGTTAATAAATACATTACAAGTTGTATTGTGCTTAGCAGCAGTTTCTTTGGAGATATTTTTGATCAAGCTATGTACATTATTTCTCCAGTCTTCGTCAAAAGTTCTGAAAGTGCCAATTATTTTTACTTCTGAGGGAATTACATTGAACGCTCCATCAGCAACAATCTTTCCAAATGAAAGTACCGTTGGAAAACCATTGGGTGATTGTTCGGAAACTGCCTTTTTGACTTTTACAATGATTTCTGAGGCCGACAAAATAGTATCGTCAAAACTTGATGGGATAGCTGCGTGCCCTCCTCTTCCGTGAATCGTAAGAATTACTTCATCAGATGAGGCCATATAAACACCTGATCTAACACCCACTTTTCCAACTTCAAGTTCAGGAAAAACATGTTGACCAATGATTAATTCAGGTGCCGGATTTTCAAGTACACCATCTTCTATCATTTTGATTGCTCCTCCGGGAAGAGATTCTTCGGCTGGCTGGAAAATAAATTTTATTGTACCCTCAAACCAATCAGGATTTTCGGAGAGGATCTTTATGGTTCCAAGTAAACATGTCATATGCACATCATGGCCACATGCATGCATAATTCCTTTATTTATGGAACAGTAATCTATATCATTATTCTCATTAATTGGGAGAGCGTCCATATCAGCCCTAAGGGCAATGATTTTTGACTTAGGATTATTTCCTTTAATCAAGCCAACAATACCATAGCCGCCAATATTTGTTTCATGGGAAATGTTCCAGTCGGTTAATAAGCTGGAAATATATAAAGCAGTATTCTTTTCCTGAAAACTTAATTCAGGATTAGCATGGAGATGTCTTCTGATGCTAATTAATAGATCAGAAATATTATTAACCCCCTGTTTAACTGTTAGTTTATCCATTAATATTGTTTATGCTTTTCTATCTCAATATTTAAATAGTTTGCCATTATGAATGCAATGAAGAATCTCTATGCAAGATTAATAATTACTTAATATATTTTTCGCTACGCTCAAAGATGCAATACATCTGAGTAACGGATATGAAAATTAAGACAAGCAAGATATCCTATCGAATAACAAATGTACGAATAATGAATTGAAAATATTACTGTTTGTCATTTCAACTGAGAAGCTTAAGCCTAAGGAGGCATCGATCGGAGAAATCTGATTTAACAAATTTGGTATAAACTAACCATTACCTTTTCACTACAATTATTATATTTTCAACTTTGTGAGCTGAATAAATCCTAATAAAGTATAATCCATTTTCCAAATGTGAAACATCAATTTGGTCATCAGGATTGTCAAATGATAATACTAATTGCCCCAATTGATTGTAAATATTAATAATTTGAATATTGTATTCGGAACTAATATTTATGTTGTTTGATGTTGGGTTAGGGTAAAAAAACACTTCATCATTTTTATTGCTTTCTGCTATCTGTACCTGGCACGCTTCAATAACTTCGGAATTAGAATTGCAACCGGGGGCGTTTTGAGTGATAATTGATGATCCTGTGGGTGACACTAAATATTCACATATAGCTTTCGCTTCACATGAACTTAGATTTGAATTCATACTTATATATAAATTTGAAATCGTCTGAGAATTAATATTTTCAAGATCCATAATAGAAAACAATGTATCGTTATGATTAATGCTAATATAACCATTGACAAAGCTAATATTATTGAATCCCGAAAGATTTTCAAGTTTATCATTCGATTTAATAACTAAATTACCGTTTACACCTTTAAGATTGTTCACACCTGATAAATTCGTAAGTGATTCATTTAATTCCACAACTAAATCTCCATCAACTAATTCCAGTTGATCAAAACCGTTGACATTTTTTAAACTTGAATTTGTTGTTATTTCCAATTTTCCATAAATAAATGATATGTTATTTAACCCATAAAGATTTTCAAGAGAATTATTTTCTGATATGATTGCAAACCCTGCTATAGAATCTAAATTATTTAGACCATCTAATTCTAATAATTGTGGATTATTTATGATTACAAAATTATTTACAGAATTTAATCCTTCAAGGCCAACCAAACTATTTAGAGAATCACAATCTCTTATATACAGATCACCAATTGCTGGACCAACTGTTTCAAGACCATTTAGATTTTTAAGACGACCATTATTGGCTAATACTAGCTGATTACCTATTGTTTCAAGCTTTGAAACATCCTGTATTGTTAATAGTTCATCACAGTTATAAATACTAAAATTGTTTCCAATGTATTCTAGATTATGCAGTCCAAATAGGTAATTGAGAGAGTCGCAGTTTGATATTCTGCAATCATTTATTACTTTAAATAGTGAATTTAAACCTATTAAACTTTTTAATTTATCATTGTTGTAAACATGTAAATCTCCACCAATAAAGCTAATATTTTGTAATCCATTCAAGTCTTTCAATTCAGCATTATCCCATATTTTTAAGTCGGAAAGTATTGAATCTAAGTTTTCAAATGTTGAAATATTAGTTAATAATGGATTTTCATCTATTTTGAGAAAGTTCAGTTTGTTAATGTATAAGTTTAGAGAATCAATGTTTCTTAACAGGCTGTTACCATGAATTGTTAGTCCACCCCCAATGAAGGTTAAATTACTAAGGCCGGAAAAACTAGTCATCATAGAATTTTCACGTATTTCCACGTCTTTACCTATTGTATCAAGTGATGATAAGTGTTCCAGATTGATTAAGTTATTATTGTAATTAATTATAATATTATTCCCAACACAGTTTAGGTTATTTAAACCACTCAAGGATTGCAGGTTTTCATTTCCTTTTATTATTAAATCATCAGTTAATCTATTGATGTTATTCAAACCGTTGAGGTTTTGGAGTGAATTATTATAAGAAATCGATAAAATACTGTCAACTTTCTTAATGTTAATAAGGCTATCTAAATCCGTTAACTCACCATTACTACCAATTATTAAACTTCCTCCAATCGAATCAACTTTTAACAAATGATCTAGATTATTTAGCATACTATTATTAATGATTCTTAAATTTTCATTAATGAAAGAAAGGCTGTCGAGACCCATCAAATCATATAAAATGGGATTGTTTTCAATGGTTAGATTGCCCTCAATAGATGACAGGGGATTTAATCCATCAATATTTGCAATATCATCACCAGAAATATAAACGTTACCAACAATGTCAGAACATCCACTATAGTTATAATGAAAACTGTCTATTTCTATTTGGTTATGAAAATAATAATCTCCATAGGGCAAGCAGGTAAGTTGAATGCCACAACTTTCTGCAACTTCGGGTGGACTACTGCATCCAACCATATTATCATAAATATTGACTGTGCCATTTGGGTTTGATAAATAGTTACAGATGCTTTGAATATCACAATCGCTTAAGCGTTGATTTTTGATTATCGTTAGATTTTCAATAGTGGAATCAGCTATGTTTTCAAGACCTGAAATACTTTTTAGATCGTCATTTTGTATTATTAAAATATCACCACCTATTGATGAAAGACTTGATAATTCTGTTATACTGTCAAGATTCCAGTTATTAGTAATTTGAAGAGCACCTCCAATATTCATTAAGTTATTTAATCCTTGAAGGTTTGCTAATGCATCATTTCCACCAGCGGGATCATCAACTCCAATGGATAAATCTCCTCCAACGTTTGTTAAGTTGTCCAAACCTGAAAGGCTGGAAAGATCATAATTATGATAAATTTTTAAACTTCCTCCTATACTAACAATCTGAGACAAGCCGCTAAGATTGCCATTGTATGATAAACCTCGAATTATTACATTTCCTTCAACTTCAGCACATCCAGGATAATTATATTGAAAACTATCAATTTGGCTTTGGTATCTAAAAATAATGCCATCCGGCAAACATGATTGGGATAAAGAAAAATTGGGAAACAGTAGGGTCAATAATAAAATAAAGATCAGGTTTTTCATAGCAGATTAGGTAACTGTATACTTATATGACAGTTAAAATCCGTTTTACCCCTACCCCTGATTGATAAAGTTTCTATCTACAACAACACATCAACCAATTCCCTAACCTTACTAACAGGAATTACTTCAATTTTATACCTTTTAAGATTAATGTTTTTTAGGCTATACTTCGAAAGAACAATTTTTTCAAACCCAAGTTTTTCGGCTTCACTAATACGGTTTTCAACGTGTGAAACCGCTCGTATTTCTCCTGATAACCCTATCTCGCCTGCAAAGCAAATGTTTGGTGGAATTGCCACATCTTCAAACGATGAAATAATGGCCGCCACAACAGCAATGTCGATTGCCGGATCATCAACCTTTAGTCCTCCTGCAATGTTTAAGAAAACATCTTTTGTGCTCAACATAAATCCGCTTCGTTTTTCAAGTACCGCAAGCAGCATGTTTAGTCGTCGTAAGTCGAACCCTGTGGATGACCGCTGTGGTGTTCCATAGGCGGCTGTTCCGATTAATGCCTGTGTTTCAATCAATAAAGGGCGCTGACCCTCAACCATTGCTGCTATTGCAACACCGCTGGTTAATTCGTCGCGTTGTGAAAGTAATATTTCACTTGGGTTTGTTACTTCTCGAAGCCCGGTTGATTGCATTTCGTAAATACCAAGTTCGGAAGTTGATCCAAACCTGTTTTTTACTGATCGTAGAATTCGGAAGCCATAATGTCTGTCGCCTTCAAACTGAAGTACAGTATCGACCATGTGCTCAAGTACTTTTGGGCCGGCCAGATTTCCATCTTTAGTTATGTGTCCAATTAGCAGAACCGGAATATTTGTCGACTTAGCATAGCGTTGCAACTGCGATGCTGTTTCACGAATTTGACTTATGCTCCCTGGTGAGGAATCAATTATATCGGTATGAAGAGTCTGTATCGAATCGATTACTATTAAGTCGGGCTTAACATCTTTACAATGTTTAAAAATGGAATCGGTAAACGTTTCGTTGAGCAAGTAACACTCAGGATTTTGAATTCCAATTCTGTCGGCACGCATTTTAATTTGCTGTTGGCTTTCTTCCCCCGAAATGTAAAGAATTTTTTTGCCTTCCAGATTAAGAGCAACCTGTAGTAACAACGTGGATTTGCCTATGCCGGGCTCTCCTCCAAATAAAACTACTGAGCCGGCAACAAGTCCGCCACCTAATACTCGGTTGAGTTCGATGCTTTTTGTGTCGATTCTTTTTTCATTATCAGAAGATATATCCTGAACGGCAGTTGGTACCGATTTGATATTATCGATATTACTCGCATTTTTTGAAGTTGGTTTTGTTAATACTTCCTCTTCAAATGTATTCCATTCACCACAAGAGGGACATTTACCAATCCATTTGCCTGATTGATGTCCGCAGTTAGTACAGAAAAATATTGTTTTTGCCTTTGCCATATTTTACAAAATTAACTATTCTTTTAATTGTTTATAATACATCGGTTATGGTATCTTATTTAGAAAAATTCTAAATAATTTGTTTTATTGGTCTATTTGTTTTATTTTTGGACAAAATAATTGTAACGCAATGATTATAGGGATTTTAAAAGAGCCGGAATTTGATAACAGGGTTAGTTTGTTGCCAGAAGCAATAAAGGCTCTGGACAAACTTAAAGCCGGAATTATAATTGAAAATGAAGCAGGAGTTAGAGCTATAGCCTCAGATGAAGAATATATAGCTGCAGGTGCTCAAACGAAATCCAAAGACAAGGTTATTGCTGAAAGCGACATACTGTTATCGATAAATCCGGTAAATGAAGATATAATCCATAAGCTTAAAAAAGGACAGGTGCTGATTAGTATTTTCAATCCCCTGGGAGATAAGTCGCTTATTGAAAGTCTCAAGAAAACGGATCAAACATATTTTAGCATGGATTTAATACCACGAACATCCCGTGGCCAGGCAATGGATGTGCTGTCTTCTATGGCAACAATATCAGGTTACAAAGCCGTATTGGATGCTGCCATGCGTCTGCCTAAATTTTTTCCCATGTTTATGACAGCAGCCGGAACTATCAGGCCTGTAAAAATGTTAATTCTTGGGGCAGGCGTTGCCGGATTACAGGCAATTGCCATCGCCAGAAAACTTGGAGCTATCGTTGAAGTTTTTGATGTGCGAACTGCCGTAAAAGAGCAGGTGCAAAGCCTAGGTGGAAAATTCATTGAGGTGGAAGGTGCCATCGAAGACGAATCAGCCGGTGGCTACGCATTGGAACAAACTGAGGATTTCATTAAAAAGCAGCGGCAATTGATTCATGATCATGCTGTTAATTCAAACGTAATTATCTGTACAGCACAAATACCCGGAAAAAAAGCACCGCTCCTTCTTCAAAAGGAAACAGTTGATGACCTTAAGCCGGGATCAGTAATAATAGATCTTGCAGCATCCACCGGTGGGAATTGTTACTATACCCAAAATAATAAAGTTATTGATATAAGAGGAGTTAAGGTTGTTGGAAATTCTTCATATCCTTCCGAAATGCCTAACGATGCCAGCCGGATGTACGGTAATAATCTGGTAAATTTCTTAAAACTCCTTATTTCGGATGAAGGAAACCTACAAATAGATTTTGAAGATAATATTATTAAAAGCACCTGTATTATTCATGCAAATGAAATTATCAGCGAACGGTTAAAACCACTTTTTAGCAACTAAATATTAATAATCTAACAACAAACTAACAATAACCATGGAAAACGCCCTAGTCTTCTTTTATGAGAATAAGGAAATGATTTTCATAATAACGCTTTCTATATTTCTTGGTGTGGAGGTTATCTCAAATGTTCCGTCAGTACTTCATACACCTTTAATGTCAGGAGCAAATGCCATAAGTGGTGTCATTATTATCGGGGGAATCATCCTTCTCGGACATACTGATTTATCGGTAATCAGCCTCAATATGATACTTGGAATATTTGCAGTAATATTCGGGACTTTAAATGTTTTTGGAGGGTTTGTGGTTACCGACAGAATGCTTCATATGTTTAAAAAGAAAAGGAAGAAATGAACACTACATTATACGATCTTGGAATAACTGCAGGCGATGTATTTCTTGAAATTAGCTACCTTGTTGCCGCAATACTTTTTGTTATTGGTTTAAAATTAATGAGCCACCCCGAATCGTCACGAAAGGGTAATATTTGGGCTGGGGGAGGAATGATCCTAGCAATGATAACTACTTTGTTTCTACACAGGGATGCATCAGGAAATCACATTGCAATGTTAAATGTTATAGTGATAGTAATCGCTATAATTGTTGGTGGTGTAGTTGGAACCATAGTCGCCCGAAAGGTTAAAATGACGGCAATGCCACAATTGGTTTCACTTTTTAACGCAACTGGGGGAGCTGCCTCGGCACTGGTTGCATTAATGGAATATTCAAATCCTGAGAACACATCAGCACTCGTTACCTTACTTGGACTGATAATAGGCACAATTGCGTTTAGCGGTAGCATGATTGCCTATGGCAAACTCGATGGGAAAGTGGGCGATATTTTTGCAGATTGGATAAAGTATTTCAACATCATCACTTTAATTATAATAGCTGCACTTACATACTATATGATTGGGTTCAGTCATACAATGGAAATGCAAACAACCCTGTCGTATGTACTACTAGGCCTTGCACTTATTTATGGAATTATGTTTGTAATGCCAATTGGTGGGGCAGATATGCCAGTGGTTATATCGCTTCTTAACTCACTTACCGGAATTGCAGCAGCGTTAGCAGGTTTTATTTATGGAAATCAGGCCATGATACTTGGGGGTATTTTCGTTGGTTCAGCAGGATCAATCCTTACATTATTGATGTGTAAAGCAATGAACAGATCATTAGTAAGTGTTATTGTTGGTTCATTTGGAGGAGGTGGAACAGCAATAAGCAGTGAGCAGGGAAATATCAAGGAAATATCCCTAAGTGATGCATCAGTATTGTTAAGTTATTCGCAAAGTGTTGTAATAGTTCCGGGATATGGACTAGCAGTTGCCCAGGCACAACACATCTGCAATGAACTTGTAATATTGTTGGAAAATAAGGGAGTAGAGGTTAAGTTTGCAATTCACCCTGTTGCCGGGCGTATGCCTGGTCATATGAATGTATTGTTGGCTGAGGCCGATGTTCCATATACCAAACTGGCTGAAATGGATGACATTAACCCTTCATTGCCAAATACCGATGTTGTAATAATTATTGGTGCCAACGATGTTGTAAACCCGGCGGCTAATGATGATCCGGCAAGCCCTATTTACGGAATGCCAATAATAAACGCCTACGAAGCAAAGAATATAATTGTAATGAAACGGGGAATGGGGAAAGGTTATGCAGGGATTGAAAATGCTTTATTTTTTAATGAAAAAACACGTATGCTTTTTGGAAATGCCAAGGATACACTTCAGACGTTGGTAGCCGAAATTAAAAAACTTTAGTTGATAGTCAGATAGTTATTTTTTTATTGTTTAACTTAAATTAATACATTATGGAAAGTTTAAAAATTAATCATGCTGCTGTTTGGGTGGGCGTTGTAATTATGTTCGCTTTGGGTTTTGTATGGTACGGCCCTTTATTTGGAGAAAAATGGATGTCATATGTTGGTCTTACAATGGCTGATGCTGAAAATATGGAAGGAATGACAGGAATATGGATCAGTAATGTTGTGTCCAGTGTACTTTCTATGTACTTACTTGCTTATTTTGTAGCAAAACTAGGAATTGACTCTGGCATAAAAGGTGCAATTCTTGGACTGGAAATTGCTTTTGTTTTTATCTTCCTTACGGTTATGGTAAACAATATGTTTGCTCACGCCCCTTATGGATTAGCATGGATAATTGGTGGATTTTCAATGGTTGGATTTACAATAAACGGATTTATATTTGGTGCTTGGACTAAAAAGAAATAGTTTTGGGTTTTGAGTTAATTGTTTTGGGTTAGAATTTGATTTTTTTTAGTGCAATAGCTGAGCGACTTGGCAAATATAGCTTAAGCATATTTGTATTATTTTCTGGTTGGGTTAGTGGGTTAATTTCGTCATCATTACGATTAAACCCTCCGAATTTGTTATTATCAGAGTTTAAAACTATTTTGTACTCTCCAGATTTTACACCAAACCCATAATCTGTAAAGGATGTGTTTGGGTTAAAATTGAATATGAAAATGAGTGAGCCTCGTTCAAAAATCAATACCTGATCAGACTTATTTTGAAGTATTGCCGTTGGCTTACTTGCAAGTATTTTTTCATCACTTACAAGCTTAATCATTTCTTTGTCGAATTCATTAAGCAGATAATATCGGAGTTCTTTATTGTCTGATAGATTCCATTGACGGCGAGCATATTTGTAACTCCAATCGTTGCCCTCACGTGGAAAATCAATCCATTCAGGATGACCAAATTCGTTACCCATAAAATTAAGGTATCCATCTCCTGCAGTGGTTAAGGAGACCAGTCTTATCATTTTATGAAGTGCAATTCCTCTGTCAACAACAATGTTTTCATCAACCGCTTGCATTGAAGTGTACATGTGTTTATCAATCAATCGGAAAATAATTGTCTTGTCACCAACCATAGCCTGATCATGGCTTTCGGCATAGCTTATTGTTCGTTCATCAGCCCTTTTGTTTGTAAGTTGATAGTATATATCTCCTATCTGCCAATCTTCATCTTTTTTCTCTTTGATTACTTTAATCCAGTAATCGGCCACCCCCATCGACATGCGGAAGTCAAAACCTATGCCCCCATCTTTAAATGGAGAAGCAATACCCGGCATTCCACTAACATCTTCAGCAATATTATTTGCATTTGGATTAATTTCATGTGTTAGGATATTTGCCAATGCAAGATAAGTTAGGGCATCTTCATCTTGCTCACCATTAAAATACATATTGTAATTTATAAAGTCCATTCCAAGGCCGTGATGAGTGTATATCATGCTTGTTACCCCATCGAACCTAAATCCATCGAACCTAAATTCCTCAAGCCAATACTTACAATTTGAAAGCAGGAAGTTAATTACCTCATCTTTACCATAATTAAAACAACGTGAATCCCAAACAGGATGATCACCTTTTGTGCCTTCATGGAAATATTGATAATCGGTTCCATCAAATTTTGCTAGTCCTTCTATTTCATTTTTAACGGCGTGTGAATGAACAATGTCGAGAATTACACTAATACCTAATCCATGTGCTTCGTCAATTAATTCTTTCAATTCTTCGGGTGTTCCAAATCGAGAAGATGGAGCAAAAAAGTTGCTCACTTGATAACCAAACGATCCATAATATGGGTGTTCCTGAATAGCCATTAATTGGATTGTATTGTAACCGAGAGCAGCAATTCGTGGCAACACGTTTTTCTGAAACTCCACATATGACCCAACTTTATGTTCACTTGTGGCCATGCCAATGTGAGCTTCGTATATTAAGGGATTATTTACTTTAGATGGTTGTTTGTGTTTCCAACTATATTTTTTTGGAGCATCCCAAACCTGAGCCGAAAATATTTTTGTTTGCTCATCCTGAACCACCCTGCGGCAATATGCCGGAATGCGCTCATGACTGCCATCACCCCAGCTTATTAACAGCTTATACAGCATCTCATGCTTAAGCATGTTTAAAGGAATAGTGCATTCCCAGTTTCCATTGCCAATTTTCTCAAATTTAAACTCATCCTTAGGTTTCCAATCAGAAAAATCTCCAATTAAATACATTGATGTTGCATTGGGAGCCCATTCACGGATAGCCCAACTGTTATCATGCTTGTGTAATCCAAAGTAAAGATGACCATTGATACTATCTTTTAAACTTCCATTTTTCAGCACAAACTCATTTAGTTTAAGTATTGTATTGCTGTAGCGATAAGTAATAGTTTTTTCAAATGGGACTAAGTAAGAGTCGTTTTTTATTAGATTTAGAGTTGGCATTATTATGAAGTTTTGGCAAAGGTGGTTAAAAGTTGATAAATAGTAATAAGAAGACCCAGTAATTTTTCTTAACAAGAATATTTATCCTTCTTACTAGATGAATACTTATGATTAATCTAGGATTAAATTTTAATAATATAGTTGTTACAACTTTATTATTCAATACATTATGATGTTTTTACCTATTTAGATGGCATATAAATAAGCAATAAAGTACTTAAATAACACATGTACATATTTACATTATTATATATTTGTGCCACCAAAATCCAAACCTTCAATCATAATTGATTTCAGGATTGTATAATAATGCTAAATTAATAGTTAAGATATGAAGAATATCCACATTGTTCTAGCAACAATAATTTTAACATTTTCCTTATTGGTCATCTTAGGCAGCATCTCATTATTTGGTATTTTCGCTGGCTCGTAATTACAATTAATAAAGACTTGTGAAAAGTAAACTCACCTTTAATATAATATTGTTATTTCTTTTTATTTATGAATGCAGTTGTGCGCAATATATAGAGACTATAGTTCTGGAAAAATCTTCAGAACAAGAAGAACCATATTTTTTTCATTTGCAAAATGATGGAAACATTCAAAAAAACAGCATAACATGTATTACACAAGATAGCACCGGGCAAATGTGGTTTGCCACAAAAGATGGCTTGATACGTTACGATACAAAAACTTTTTATTCTTATCGGAAAGACCCTGAAAACAAACACTCAATTGGAGGTAGTTTTGTAGAAGAAGTATTTACTGACAGAAAAGGTAATATTTGGATTGGCACTGAGCCCGGTGTTGTTAGTAAATATAACCCGCTTACCAATCAGTTCGATCATATTAAAGGTATTACTGGCGATAGAATAAAAGATATTAAACAAGACATAAACGGTACTTTATGGATTAGCAGTAACACTGCACTTTACAACTATGATATATCAACTCAACAATTACATACCTATAAACTAGACGATCCTACCATTGGGCTCGACAGATTATTAATTACTTCCGACAATAAAATATGGGTTACCACAAACGAAAACTATATTCTCGAGTTTAGTTCCAAGTCATTTAAGAAACTGCAAATTATCCCCGAAAAGGAACACCTTACTCATAAATCTACACAGGTTTATAGTGCTTATTATTTGGAGGAGGATTACAAAGGAAATATATGGATTTCAACCCCTTATGGCTATCTGTTAAAGTACAATCCCAAAACTGAACAATTATCAAAATTTATTTTCGAAGAACTGTCACGTATCAATAATCAACTTGATAACGGTTTACTTACTGTAATGTTTCTTTTTGAAGATAGCAACCATAATTTATGGATGGGTACTTGGTTTAACGGATTGTATAAGATTTCTGCTAACAGGAAAAGTGTTATGCAGTTCACCTCGCAACCAGACCTGCCTAACTCACTTTCAAACACAATTGTTCATTCAGGCTTTCAGGATAAAAGTGGCAACTTATGGTTTGGGACTGAGTTTGCCGGAATAAACATCTTAAAAGAGAAAAATAAATTCTTAATTATTTCACATAATTCAGATAATTCAAACAGCCTGTCAACATTGTTTTATAAAACAGCAGCAGTTGATAAACACGATAGAATTTGGGTTGGTTCACCTGGAGGCCAATTGTACTATTTTAATAAAAATAAACCTCAAACGTTAATTTCTGTAAACCTTCCCCCTACCACTAAAAAGTGGGATTGGATTTATTCAATGCACTTTGATTCAAAAGGTTTTCTTTGGATAGGAACCGACAGCGGCCTTATAAAATACCACCCTGACACTAAAGAAGTAGTTCAATATCATCATAATCCGGAAGATGCTAAAAGCATTTTAAGCAATGCAATTACAAGTATTGCTGAAGAAAGCAATGGAACAATATGGGTAGGAACACCAATAGGTTTGTCAAAACTAAATAAGGATGGAAAATCGTTTTATAATTTTACCCATGACAACGACGACCCCAAAAGCCTTAGCAGTAATTTAGTAAGTTGTTTATTTGTTGATAGAAGAAAAAATATTTGGGTAGGAACAATTGATGGTTTAAATAAACTGAATGCTACCGCCGGAAATTTTACCCGCTTTAAACAAAGTTATGATAATGAAAACACCATAAGTGCAAATATAATTACTAGTATTTACGAAAAAGACAACCATCTTTGGATAGCCACTAATAATGGCCTAACTCTTATAATTTTGAAACCAAAGAGTTTGAATATTTTGATGAAACAGATGGCTTGCCATCAAATAATATTAAAGCAATTTCTGGTAATAAAGGAACCAACGAACTATGGTTTACCACACCTTACCATATTGTAAAATTCAATACTACAAATTCTCAGTTTGTTATCTATGATAAATCTGATGGTATAAATAACAACGCATATATTGAAGACCTTGGGCAAAAAGATTTCGAGTTTTTAAATAATTTTGGCTTGAGAGACAAAAGTGGTAGTCTTTATTATGGAGGATTAACAGGTATGTGTCTCTTCCATCCCGACAGCCTGCCAATTAACAATTACAAAGCGCCTATTATGCTTAAAGATTTTATAGTGAATGGCTCGTCTCAAAAAATATCGAAATCCATCATATTAAATCCTAACCAAAACAATTTAGAAATATCCACAATTCTGCTAAATTTTATTCAGCCCGAGAAAAACAACTATGCTTTTTATATGGAAAACTATGATAGCATATGGCATTATACAGGCAATAAAAATAGTATTCAATATTTTAATTTACCAAAAGGAACCTACAAACTTCATTTTAAAGGAGCTAATAATGATGGCGTTTGGACATTAAACAAAAACCCTCTGATCATAACAATAAAACCACGGTTTTATCAAACAAAATATTTTTATTTATTGGTTATAGGCTTAGTTATTCTTTTGATTTTGGGTTTTTCATTGTATAAATTCTATTTATTAAGAAAACTGAGTCGTCAAAAAGAAATGATGAGGTATAATAATTCCAATTTATCAAGTAAAAAAATATCAGAAATAAATAAACGTTTATTGGAAAAACTGAATACTGATGACCTATACCTTGATGCCGATTTGAGTTTACAGAAATTGGCATCTTCAATAAAAGTAAATCCAAACAACCTATCTCAGGTTATCAATCAGGTTCATAATAAAAACTTCAACGAGTTTATAAATACCTACCGATTAACCGAAGCCAAAAAACTCCTAAAAACAACTTCTTTAAAAATAGAAGCTGTTGCTTTTGATTCGGGATTTAATTCACTATCTACTTTTAATGCTTACTTTAAAAAAGAGACACGTCAAACACCATCGGCATACAGAAAACAGTTTCCAGATACAAAAAACTCCTAAGGTTATAATTTCGTTGATCTGTAAGAAAAGAATATTTCGCAGGTATTCAGCCTAATACATTTTTTTTATCCCATTTTTATAATAAACTTACTTCGGGGAGTACAAACATCACACCTTTGTCCGGAAAATTAATTTTCGCATCAATATATAATTAAGAGTATGGCATTGTATTACACCTATATTGCTTTTAGTACAGTAAACAAACTACATAGTATTGGTGTAACGAACAATTTATTTAGAAGGTTTAAATTATTAAATCAACATCAGGAAAATGAAGAAAAAGGCCGATGCAAATTGGTTTATTATGAAGAGTTTTTGAGTAGTTATAAAGCAACAATGAGAGAAACGGAATTAGTTAGTTTTCATGAATCGCTTTTAAGTGTTTTGGTTGAAGAATGTAATCCAATGATTGTTGATCTACTAAAAAAGGAAATAATTGAATGAACAGATATCATAAAAAGCTTCCCGCCAATAAGCTTTTGGTTACAAGGGGCTATTTAGCAATTGGAGGGTGCTCCTCTAAAATAAAGGTAACTAAAGGTATGGCATAGGCACAAAGCTATTTCACGCATTAATATATATTTTCAATATGAGAAATTTTTGGGTAATTATTTTGACAGTGATCATATTCTCTCCGATCACACTTTCAGCTCAGGTAGCAATAAACACAGACGGTTCATCAGCCGATGGTACCGCAATTCTTGATGTAAAATCAACATCTCAAGGACTACTAATTCCAAGAATGTCAACAGTAAACAGAACTGACATTACATCTCCCGCAAATGGTTTGTTAGTATTTGATACCGATACAAAAAGTGTTTGGTTCTATGAATTAACAACCACTAGTTGGAAAGAAATTTACGGTTCTAACAACAATACTACTTTGGCTGATACCGATGGGGACACAAAAATTGAGGTGGAGCAAACTGCTGATGGAGATGATATTCGCCTTACTATGAACGGTACCGAGTTTATTGTTTTTGATAGTGCACGTATAGAAGTGCTTAACTCAGGCAGCTCAGTTTTTATAGGTGAAGATGCTGGTAAAAATGATGATTATTCCTCAAATGGAAATATTGCCATTGGTAGAAGTGCTTTGTCTTCCAATGTAACTGCTAGTAACAATATTGCCGTAGGATGGAATTCTCTCTCTTCACTTAAAATCGGAAGCAGGAATGTTGCCATAGGTCAAAATGCACTAACTCTTAGTAATAGTAGTGATGATAATACTGCAATTGGTTATCAGGCAATGTGGCAAAATTATTTAGGGGATGATAATACTGCTGTTGGCTCTGATGCTTTACTTTATAATACTATGGGTAGTTATAACACGTCAATAGGAATGGGATCAATGTATTATAACAAGGCCAATAGTCGGTCAACAGCTGTTGGATATCAGGCGATGTACTATGCAAATAACAATTCAACTGGAGGGAGCTCTACGTTAAATACAGCGATAGGATTTGAAGCTCTTAAAGGGAGTTCAACACCATCAAATAATACAGGTGAACAAAATACAGCAATAGGTGATGTATCACTTGCTTCAACCACCTCTGGAAATTATAATAATGCATTAGGGTGCAGGTCAATGGAGTATAACACAACAGGATCAAGTAATACAGCTATAGGAACAGCTGCACTAAGGTATAATACTACCGGAGGATACAATACTGCTGTTGGATATACTGCATTATTATCTAATGTTGCTCTTCGTTACAATACAGCAGTAGGCTTTGAATCACAACGATATGCCAATAATTCTGCAACAAATTCCAGCTCAAATAATACCTCCTTAGGTTCTGGATCTCTAAAAGGAAGTACAACAGCTTCTAACAATACTGGCGTATCAAATATTGCTATAGGAGCAAATTCTATGGAAAACAATACTTCTGGTAGTAATAACACCATCATGGGAACTTCTGCCGGGCTTAATAATACTACAGGTAGTAACAATGTTAGTATTGGACATAAGACACTTTTAGCTAATGTTGGCAATAGTCGTTCTACAGCTATTGGATATCAGGCAATGTATTGGGCAGATAGCCGTTCAACAGGTAGAGACACATACAATACAGCTCTTGGATATGAGGCATTAAAGGGAAGTACTATAGCTACTTCAAATACCGGAAGGTATAATACTGCTATTGGTGACGCTTCAATGCAATTAAATACTACCGGGTATAATAATGCTGCTTTAGGAGCGTCTTCGCTAAATGCAAATACTACAGGTTATGCCAATGCCTCCATGGGCTATTTTGCCTTAACTTCCAATACTTCCGGGCGTCAAAATACTGCGGTTGGAGGTAACGCATTAGAATCAAATACAACAGGATACGCTATAACAGCCATAGGTAGCGATGCCTTAAAAAACACGTCTACCGATTCATTTTTAACATCTGTTGGAGCATATTCAATGGATGCATTAACATCAGGAACATATAATACTGCGTTGGGATCTCATAGTTTTTCTACTTTATCCTCAGGTAGTTACAACCTTGCCTTAGGGACATCTGCGGGTTCAAACCTGACAAGCGGTTCAAGCAATATTTTTATTGGACACGATGTTGATGCATCGATTACCACAGGGTCAAATCAGCTAAATATTGGTAATACTATTTACGGAACGGGTTTGTATCAAAGTACCGCAAAAATTGGTATTGGTGTTGCAAGCCCTGATGAGGAATTGGATGTAAGAGGAAACTTTCAGGTAAAGCAATCAGCCGCAGCAGTAACAGCAAATATTGAATCCTCAACAGCCGCTGCAACATTGTTTATTAAATCTTCGGGTAGTAATCTTGGGCAAATTACTTTTTTTGATAATGCTGTCTATGGAGCCTCTTTTGGTTATAGTAACGACAATGATAGGATTTTCCTATGGCATGGAAGTAATAATATCTTTTTTGATAATGGTGCCGTACTACCTGGTAGTCATAAAAGTGGTGATCTCGGTGCAGATGGTCAGGCATGGGATGATATTTATTATGATGATCTTCATAACCAGGGGGCTGCTGCTTTTGCAGATCGTAATGTAACAGAAGAAATTATTAGTTTTCCACCGAAAGAAAAAGCAGCGGGAAGTTTCGATTTCAAAACTGAAAGAGATCAAGTAGAGCTTGACCCTAAATCACTGCCAGATGATTTGCACGACGAAAATTCAATTTTAACAGACGAGGTAGTAACCTACAATTACAAAGCCAACTACGAACAACAACTGCAGATTAATGAACTCAAAAGTATAATCAAACAACAAAACGAAAAAATAGAGCAACTATTAAAATTGCTTACGGAAAAATAATATTGAGTAATAAAAGTACTCAAAAACCAAAAGGTAGGATTTTTGGTTCGCTAAGCCTTCTCACTTAACAATGGGAGGGCTTTTTTATGAAAAACATTGTAAAATATGCTATTTTTTAGCAGAAATCACCCTTTCGGGTGAGAGAAATAACAATAATTAACCTGTTTTTTGTACTCTCAATTATTTGAAATAAAAAATCAATAAAAATATGAAAATAGTAAACGTGTTTTGTTTAGTAGCCATGCTGTCTTTATTTGCTTCTGCTTTTGGCCAGGTAGCTATCAATAATAATGGTGATGCTGCTGATGTTTCAGCAATGTTGGATATTCAAGGAACAAGTGGAGGGTTATTAGTTCCCCGAATGACAGAAACTGATCGTGATGCCCTTATATCCCCAGCAACAGGATTAATCATCTATCAAACTGATGAAACTGCTGGTTTTTATTTTTATTCAGGAAGTGTATGGACTAAATTTATAAGTGGAGCCATAAGCCTTAATGACTTAACAGATGCTAGCACGTCTGGTGCCTCTGTTTTTATTGGTGGAACTGCCGGTACAAGTAATCAATCAACCGGTATTGACAATACTTTTGTGGGTTATGCTTCAGGAAATTATAATACTACTGGTGATTATAACACTGCCGTAGGAAAACAGTCGTTTCATTATAATCTGGTAGGAAATCAAAACTCAGCTTTGGGCTATGGAGCTCTTTATAAAAATAAGGGAGACCGTAACACTGGTATGGGATATCAATCGTTAAATCAAAATGTTGATGGCAGTTATAATAGTTCTTTAGGGGCATTTTCACTGTTTTTTACTAATGGAGGAAGCTATAATACTTCTGTTGGAAATCAGTCATTGTATACAAATGTAATAGGCAATAATAATACTGCTATTGGTTTCGGAGCTTTATTCACCAATTTAGCCAGTGGCAATACAGCTGTAGGTTATCAATCTTCATATTCTAATACATCAGGACCGTATAATTCTTCATTTGGTTATCAGGCTATGTACAGTAATGTCATTAATTTTTATGGCACTGCTATTGGATACCAGGCATTGTACAATAGTACTGGCAACTCTAATACTGCAACTGGTTATAAAGCCTTGTTTAATAATGTTGCTGGTCAGCAAAATACGGCAGTTGGTGCCTCCGTAATGAATAGTAATGAAACAGGGGAGGGTAATGTGGCCATAGGTTTTGAGACATTATTCTTTAATTCATCAGGTTCTAATAATACTGCGGTTGGCAAATATGCATTTTACAATGGTGGTAGTTATACAAACTCAACAGCCATTGGATACTACACTCTCATATCTGCATCAAATCAGGTGAGAATTGGAAATAGTAGTGTGACTAGTATTGGAGGAGAAGTAGGTTGGACAACTGTATCAGATGGTCGTTTTAAAACAAATGTTCAGGAAAATATTCCAGGGCTTAATTTCATCCTTAATCTACGACCAGTTAGTTACCAAATTGATAAAATAGCTTTTGATAACTATATAGGAGTGACAAATGACGCCTCTGATGATTCTGGTGAGGAAATCATACAATCAGGTTTTATTGCCCAGGAAGTTGAACAATCAGCCAATGACATAGGTTATAAATTTAGTGGTGTTGATGCTCCCAAAGGTGATGACGATTATTATGGATTACGATATTCAGAGTTTGTTGTACCCTTGGTAAAAGGGATGCAGGAACAACAAGTTATGATTGAGCAACAAAAACAAATGATTGAGAAATTAATGCAAGAAGTTAAAGAATTAAAATTAATAATCAAAAGGTAGGATTTTTGGTTAGTCCGTTTTGCAATTGCAAGGCGGACTTTTTTTATTCATCCATTAAATCAGTCGAAAGAGGGAGTTCAATTTGATTTGGAGATTCTATTCCATCAAGAGTTTCCACGCTTCTAAGTTTTCTTTCCATGGCATTTGCTCTAGTACTTATTAGTGTGTCGAGAGTGCCTGAAGCAGTACTAATTTGCTTGTGTACTTTTGAAAGATGCTCAGAGAATTTGCCAAATTCGGTTTTTACTCCAGACAACACCTTCCAAACTTCACTACTCCGTTTTTGAACAGCAAGCGTGCGGAATCCCATTTGAAGACTGTTTAGCAATGCCGACAAAGTTGTTGGCCCTGTTACGGTTATATGATAATCTCGTTGAAGTTTTTCAAACGTCCCCGGATGCCGTAGTACTTCGGCATACAAACTTTCTACCGGTAAAAACATTATGGCAAAGTCGGTTGTATGAGGGGGGTCGATATATTTATCGCTTATGGTTTTAGCAAATAACTCAATTGATTTAAGTAATACTTTTTGTGAAATGTCAATTTTAATTTTATCACCTTCATCATATGCATCCATCAGAAGTTGGTAATTCTCGATGGGGAATTTTGAGTCGATAGGAAGCCAAACTTCTCCTTCGTCAATTTTGCACGGAAGTTTAACCGCATATTCCACATTAGCCTGACTACCTTTTTTGGTGGCAACATTTGACGAATATTGCTCAGGTGATAATAGTTGTTCAAGTATATTACCAAGTTGATATTCACCAAGAATTCCGCGTGTTTTTACATTTGAAAGAACCTTTTGAAGATCACCAACACCGGTTGCAAGTTTCTGCATTTCCCCAAGTCCCTTATGAACTAATTCCAAACGTTCGCTAACTTGTTTAAATGATTCACCAAGACGTTTTTCCAATGTTGTTTGAAGCTTTTCGTCAACAGTTTTACGCATTTCATCAAGCTGTTTGGTGTTGTCTTCCTTAATGGCGATAAGATGTTTTTCGATTGTTTCTTTTATGTCCTTAATGCTGTCTTTCGATTGTTTATTAAATTCATTTTGCTGCTTACTTAGCTCATCAAAACGCTGCCGTAGCTGTTCATTAAGATCTTTTGTATTCGCTCCAAATTTCTCTTCAAAGGATTTCAGTCCTTTGTTTAGTTCTTCTCTGTTTTCTTTCGAATCAGCTTTATTACTTTCTTTAAAATCATTGTAGTTTTTCAGTAGTTTATCCGATAATTCTGTCAGCGATCGGGAAAACGAATCGAGCTGTTCCTTTTGTATGCTTATATTTTCAGATATTCGTTTTAGTAATGAATCCTGCAAATCTTTAAAAAGTCTATTTATTTCTTCCCTGTTTTCCTTATTCAACTCTCGATTTTCGCGCCGGGTTTCTGTCAGTTCTTCCTTGAAAACCTTTATTAATTCATCTTTGATGTTGGTTGTGTCCAGATTGTTATTTTTCCGGAAAAGAGTTGCTATTATCAATATACCAAGCAGTACAACGCTGGCTATCAGTAAGTATAATTCCATGTTACAAATAATTTTGGATTTATAAAAGTATTCATTTTTTTGTTCTAGGATTCAGCGGATTGAGTTATTTCTATGATATGTTATCTTGAGACCCAGCACCCACGGTAAAAAGGGCGCACATAGTATGATGACAAAATCCCAAATCTCAAACACAAACTTGCTTTATTTCTTGTCAATATTCAATAATCTATAAAAATAATTTCTCCCAGAGGCGCAAGGCCACAAAGAAAAATTTATCCTTAAAAAGCTCCGCGGCTCTGCGCCTTCGCGAGAAAAAGCACTAATCTAACGCAGTCTGAACAATAATCTTGAGTATTGAAACTTATTATTTGACTTATTTGTTATTTGGATTATTGTGATTTCAAATTAAGTGTACTTTTCAAAAAAATCATAAATCATTAAAATAAAGGGTTATACAAAATATTGTCATTCGCAGCCAAGCGAAGGATCATATATCGTAAGAGATATTTCGCTTCGCTCAATATTACAAGAATCATTG
>JABMPH010000261.1 GCA_013203805.1 Bacteroidota bacterium
TTTGCTTAAAACCCAAAATCAACCCTCCGTTCACGGTACAGTGCATACCGCGAACGTTATGCGCTAGCGGGGGAGAACGACAAAACATTAATTACAAATGATAAAAGAGATCTTAATTTCAGGATTTTTAATAATCTCTACACTCGGATATGGTCAATCTGATTTTTCAAGCATTGACAAAAAATCAAAAACTGTTCACGATTCATTGTCAGATTACAAAGAGATTGCTGATTATTTAACCAATGATTTAGAAACAGATACAGAAAAAGCACGAGCGATTTACATTTGGATAGCCCATAATATCAAATACGACTTGGCTCAAATAAATGATGGAAAACGTTATGATTCTGACCAAGATATCATTGACGCTGTACTCAAGGATAGAAAAGGCGTTTGTCAGCATTACTCTGAGCTTTTTCTTGCAATGAGCAAATCAGTTGGACTAAAAAGCTACGTGATAACTGGATATACACGAGATGTATTTGGTAATATTGCAGAATTAAGTCATGCATGGAATGGGATAAATATTGATTCGAATTACTACTTGATTGATGTAACTTGGGCGGCAGGTTTCGAACTAAATGGTAAATATGTCCATAAATTCAGGGATGAATACTTTTTAAAATCCCCAGAAGATTTTATCAAAGACCACATACCTTTTGACCCAATTTGGCAGTTCATGGATAATCCGTTAAATAACAACGATTTCATTTCAAAATACTTTTCGAAACTTGATACAAATGGAACTTTTGCATTTGAGGATTCAATTCAGCAATACGAAAGAAATAATGAATTGGTAAAACTGGAAAACTCAAATAAACGAATTATTGAAAATGGAGTTAAAAACAATCTGATACAAAGACAAGTTGATGAGAATATACTTCAAATAACAAACAGAAAATACAATTTAGCTATAGATACATTAAATGTAGGGATTGACAATTATAACTTATACGTCAGTCATAAAAACAGGCAATTTCGAAATCCAAAATTGGATGATTCTAGTATAAAAGAGTTGATTGAGAATGCTGAAAATGGAGTTTATGCAGCGAATGAAATGTTTTATGGTATATTTTCTTCAGATAGGGATCTAAACAATTTGATTACCGATGCACGAAACGGAATGCCTGATTTAATCTCCGATTTAGAGCGAGAGAAAGATTTCGTTAATAGATATTTGAAAAAATGGAAACTATTACGGCCATTTATGTTTCTAACATATGGATACTAAGAATTGCCAGCGCATAACAAGCGGTTATACACTATACCTGCAAAATCGCAATAGAGAAAAATTATTTATAAATTAGCTTTTAACTAAAACCCAAAAACCACCCTCCGTACGCCGGTACAGTGCATACCGCGAACGTTGTGTAACATTTAGAAAAAGCGATCCATTCTGATAAATGACAATCTTTTATGAAGGATAAAACAATAATAATACTTGTTCATTTTATTTTTAGTATTGGTTTTTGCCACAGTATTTCTGCTCAAACAGAGTGTTATTCCTTTGCTTCCAATATATATTACAATGATATTTCAGTTCTAATAGAAATATTGGAGAAAGGACAAATTAAAAAGATTGTTGAAAAAAGAGGAATTATCAAAAACATATATGAATTTGACTCCCTTCAAAAATCAATAACAATTAAAGAGAAGTATTTTCAAATTAATGCATCTATTGATAAAATTTGGATCAATGATAGTCTAATTGAAAAACGGACATATAAATGGTTAAGGAAAGAGAAAAGTGAATCAACAATAGATTATTTTTATAATCGATACGCTGATACTATGTTTACTTATAACGTTTTCGCTTCAGATACGATCTTAATAGCCAAATCTTTGTATGATAATAAATCAGGTGAAAAAGTTATCTATAAATACATGCTAGGTCCGACTGGAGAGTACAATGAATTTTATACTGTTAAAAGTAATTATGATAAGAATCATAACAAAATAAAGGAGACCATTAGAGATACAACTTATTCTAATAATGGCTTTTTATCATTTGAAGGTAAGTATAATGATTTGGGGAATATTGTTTTTGAAAAATGTTCTACTAGTTATAATAATCAGGCATTTACTAATGTAACATTGGATTATAAATATCGCCTTAATAAATATGAAGATTGGATCAGAAAATATTGCCAGAGAACTGATAAAGATGAAAATTATAAGATCAAACGTCGAATAAGATATTACTAGTTAAACGTTACACAACAAACGGTATAGCCTATGCCGGCTAAATCGTTAAACCGAAAAATTATTCTTTAATTTAATTAAACGTAAAACCGAAAATTAACCTTTTTAACCCCGGCACAGGCCATACCGCCGAACGTTGTGCGTAATAAAAA
>JABMPH010000262.1 GCA_013203805.1 Bacteroidota bacterium
AATTCCATTAGCAACAATAGTGTGCACAAAATAATGGAAGATTACATGGGAAATTTTTGGTTTGCAACTAGTTATGGAGTAAATATTTATAGCCCACCGGCATATCAGTTTAAACATTATACCCATATTCCGGGCATATCAAATAGCCCTGAAGGTTATGTGGTTACAGCTGTTGCAGAAGATGAAAAGCAAAACCTGTGGATAGGTTATGAAAAGGATGGTCTTGATTATTTTGATAGGAAGACAGGTGTTTTCCATCATAACCTTGAAGATAAAAATAACAATAACTCAATAGCATGTAATAATGTTTCTGCTTTGTATTATGATGAAAATAACCGGTTATGGGTTGGATTGTGGAGGGGCATTGGATTTAATATGTTAGATGTTAAAAAGAAACAGTTTTCATTATTCAGATATAATAAGAAAACACTGGAGCAGGATTGGTATGGCGATTTTGTAGAAGATAAGAAGGGAAATTTCTACATTGGATTTTGGGGTGCAGATGGTCTTACTGGATTTGATAGAGAAACAAAACAGTTTCTTAATTCATACAAGGATAGATTTGAAAGAACTGATTGTTCAAGGTTAATAACAAGCCTTCGTTTGGACTCACAAGGTTCTATTTGGTTTGGCACAACCGATTGCGGCTTACATAGATATTTTCCTGAAATAGATTCTGGTGTTAGCTATTTCAGCGACTCCGAAAATACCCACGGGTTATCATCTAATAATGTAAGCGATATTACCATAGATAATAATGGAACCATCTGGTTTATTAATGATAAGCTTCAAAAATACATTCCCGAGAATGATTCGTTTATTTCTTATGGATATGCAAATGGCCTTACAACAAGCGAGCTGGCTAGTGTTGTAGCAGATGAATCAGGTGATATATGGATAGGAGCAAAAACAGATGGGTTATTTAGGTTTAAACCTGAAGAACTAAAATTTATTCATTATGTAAAACAAGATGGCTTACTTAGTAATTCATTTACTAGTGCGGGATTGAAGTTATATAATGGCTCACTCTTCTTCGGCTGTAATAATGGATTTAATATATTTAATCCATCAGATATTGTCGAGAATGATGAAATTCCAGTGCCCTATTTTGGTAGGCTTTATGTATATGATCATATTGTAAGTCATGATCTAAATGAAGAAGAAAGAATCATTCTCGAATCTGATAAAAATGTTTTTACTGTTGAGTTATTAAGTAGTGATATTGTGAATCCGGGTCGTTATTCGTACCAATGCATGTTAGAAGGCTATGATGAAAGATGGGTGGATATTAGTAGCGAACAGCGTGCAGTAAGGTACGCTGCAGTTCCGTCTGGCACCTACAAATTAAAATATAGAATTGGAAATAGAAAAGACCTATGGTCAGTTAGTACTCCTGACGTTTGGTTTAAAATTGAGAAACCCTATTATTTAACCTGGTGGTTTATAACTTCAAATGTTGTTGTTTTTTCTGTATTTCTTTTCCTTTTTGTAAAGCAGCGGGAGTTTGATTTAAAGCAAAAAAATAGAAATATTGAATTGCAACAACGCTTATTTAGATTGCAAATGAATCCGCATTTTATGTATAACTCTTTACTCGCAATTCAAAATTTTATTTTTCTCCATAATCCTAAAGAAGCAGGGAATTATTTGTCAGATTTCGCACATTTATTTCGGTTAATACTTAATAATAGTAAGTCGGAGTTTATACCTATTGGCAAAGAAGTTGAAACCCTTAATCTCTATTTGAAGTTACAATCATTAAGATATCCCGATAAGTTTACATACAATATTTATATTGACCCGGTGATAGATACGGAGTTAGTGATGATTCCTCCTATGTTAGCACAGCCTATGATTGAAAATGCTCTTGAACATGGATTATTCTACAAAGAAGGCAGTGGAAAAATTGAAATCAGTTTTAAATATAGTGGTAACGAGTTACTTTTTGAAGTTGAGGATAATGGTATTGGGTTAACCAAGGCAAAGGAGAAAGCTATACCAAAAGTTGATCATAAGTCATCTGCATTAGAAATAACCCGTGAAAGGATAAAAATACTTGGTAAACGGCATGGGTTTTTTGCAATATTTGAGATAAAAGAACTTAGGGATCAAAACGAAAATGTAACAGGAACTAAGGTAAGATTTAATCTTCCAACTAAAATATCGATGTTTGATAAATTAGAATAATTTGAAATAAATTACATAAATATGATGCGAACTGTAGTGATTGATGATGAACCCAATGCTCGACAAGTTGTTAAAAATATACTTGAGCAATATTGTAAGTCAATTGAAATTATTGGAGAAGCTGATAGTGTGTCGGAGGGAGTAAAGATTATTAATAAATTAAACCCCGATTTAGTTCTTCTGGATATTAGAATGCCAGATGGAACAGGTTTTAATTTACTTAAAAAAGTAAGACACCTAAACTTTCACTTTGTGTTTATAACAGCTTATGAAGAATATGCAATCCAGGCTATTAGGCAGAGTGCCTTGGATTATATCGTAAAACCCATCAATACAAATGAGCTAATTGAAGCCGTTGAAAAAGCTGAATTAACACGTCCGAGAGAAAGTGAACTAAAGAATAAACTCGACACTTTATCTTATAATCAATCTGGTGATCGGAGTGATAAGAGACTAGTACTTAATACTCAGGAGTCAATTTATATTGTTAAAGTAGAAGAGATAGTTTCTTGTAAGGCAGATAAAAACTATACTGAAGTAAATATTATAAATGGAAAAAAACTTGTTATTTCAAAAACACTAAAGGATATAGAAGAGATGTTATTAGGGTGTGGATTTTTTCGAACCCACCAATCCCACCTTGTTAATTTAAAATATATTGATCACTATGAGAAGGGGCTTGGTGGAACAATAATTATGAACGATTCTTCACGAATCCCAGTTTCATCTCGAAAAAAAGATGTATTCCTTCAACTTATGTCAAAGTTGTAATCAACTTGTGTAACTATTGGCAAAACTGTACCCCACGTCCATTTCTTGATCACATATACTTAATAATTAAAGCTCCCTATGGATGCAATCCAAATCCGCCTTCTTAGATGGTGGTTTCTTTAATGGTGTGATGGATTCACGAACGAATATTCATTTTATTCACACGAATAATAGTTAATCTTAAGCGTATATTCATTGCTCTTTCAAAACAGATATTCCCACCCGTATTTTTGAAATTAATTTTTAACCCCGTTTGCTACAGGCAGACATAAAACTTAAAATTATGAATACTAAAAATTTATTAAAAGTATTAGGTGTAGTTCTAATTAGCCTAATCATGGTTTATGGAACATCTTGCAAAAAGGAAGAGGTAGTAGTTACCCCACCACCAGCGGCATATGTGCCTGGCTTTTCGGCTACTTATTTTACTGTAAATGCTGGTGCTGTAGAGGTTCTCGATTTTTACATTACCTGTACAACTGATGATTGGGAAATGATCAAAGTTAACGTAATTTACCCGGGAGGAGCTGGAAATGATGAGTTCCCAGGCGCTGGTGCATTGTTAACCAAAGGTAATCCATTCACTTTTACAACATATTTCCCAAAATTGGGTGGTTCATGGACCTTTAATATTACTGGAAACATAAAATCAGGTGATCACTCAGGTGACAGCTTCACAGTTTCTACAACAGTAAATATTTCAGCCAAATAAAAATTAATAATTATAAAGAAGGGTTGGATAATTACGACCTTTCTTCATAATTTTTTGTAGCCTGATAGTTAATTGGGTACTTAACTTCCTTGCCATTGTGGTGAGGAAGTTTTTATTGCTCTCCTAAGAATCTTTCCGATTCAATAGCTGCCATACAACCTGTACCGGCTGCCGTAATAGCTTGTCTGTAATGCTTGTCTTGTACATCACCGGCAGCAAAAATACCAGGGATATTTGTTGCCGTTGAATCAGGCTTCGTTATAAGATATCCTGTTTCGTCCATATCGAGTTTACCTTTAAAGAGTTCTGTGTTCGGTGTATGGCCTATTGCTACAAAGAAACCCTCAATATCAATTTTACGTTCTTCCCCTGTTTTCTTATTGAAAACGATGGCTCCATCAAGAGCTTTGGTAAAACCCTGTTCAGTTCCAACAATTTCCTTTACCTCTGTATCCCACAAGATCTCAATATTTGGAGTTTTAAGTACACGGTTTACCATGGCCTTTGATGCCCTTAATTCGTCGCGCCTGTGAATCAGGTAAACTTTATTTACAATATTTGCTAAATATGTAGCTTCTTCTGCGGCAGTATCACCACCACCAACTACAGCAACATCTCTGCCTTTATAGAAAAAACCATCGCAAGTTGCGCATGCAGATACACCGCCACCTTTAAATCGTTCTTCAGACTCTAATCCCAGATACTGGGCAGTTGCGCCGGTCGCGATAATAATTGTTTCGGCCATAATCTGATCTCCATCATCGATATCTACTTTGAAAGGACGCTGGGAAGTGTCTACATTTGTAACCATACCCCATCTGGTATCAGTCCCAAAACGTTCGGCTTGTTTTTTAAGGTCTTCCATCAATGTAGGCCCGTCGATACCATCAGGGTATCCGGGGAAATTGTCAACTTCAGTAGTTGTTGTTAGTTGTCCGCCAGGTTGCATTCCTTCATACATAACCGGTTTTAAATCAGCACGTGCAGCGTAAATAGCGGCAGTATATCCAGCAGGGCCAGAGCCTATTATTAGGCATTTAGTTTTTTCCATTTATAATTGATTTATAGATTATTTTTGATATATAATGTCAATAAAAATGCCAAGATACTTAATTCAGTGATTTGATTAATATAATGACATTATGTCTTGGTATGAATAATTAACACAAATATACAAACTAAAAAATATGAATAGCTTGGAGTGTTGTTGATCAAAATACATTATTTTTGTCCTCCTAAAAATCGGGGTGTGGCGCAGTTGGTAGCGTGCTTGACTGGGGGTCAAGA
>JABMPH010000263.1 GCA_013203805.1 Bacteroidota bacterium
GTGCTGAACCTTGTTGAAGTCCATGCATAATAGACTGACGTGCCAGTTTTAGACAAAGACGTTGTTCTTCATCTGAGAGTTTAATGGATGATATAGGCGCCATATCCCACCACCCGATCTTTTTCTCCTGCAGTATCACCGGAGTTTCTTAAATCAACTAATTCAACCTTAAGACCCTTTTCTTGTGCAATTGTCAGCATACCTTTTAATCCATTACTACCGCAGGCATCATCGTAGTCAATTAAATTCGCTTTTAAATTTTCAATTGCATCACTGGTGGCACGATCACGCTGCTTTGCTACATAGTATTCATGGTAATGACTCAGATCAGTACTAATGACAATTAGAGTGTGCTCATCACCCCAAAGACGAGTAATGACTTCAGCCACTTCATCTGCTTGTGCATCACCAACAACAATTGGAATAAGAGAAAACTCACCCAGAATTTGCTGCAAAAAAGGCAGCTGAACTTCAAGGCTGTGCTCGTCAAGATGGGCCTGTTCTGAAACGATGACCTGTCTCAGATCTGATAATTGCATAATAGCTTTACGGTCGACGGGGATATTACCCAATGGGGTATGAAAAGTATCAGATTTAGGTACAGCTAATCCTGTAAATGCAACACGATGAGAAGGACCAAGCATCACTACACGGTTAATTTTATCTTTGTAGGGGATTATTCTCTTGTAAGCAGAAGCGGCTATTGGAGCTGAATAGATGTATCCAGCATGGGGAACAATAATTGCCTTAATTGCACCATGACTTTGATTTGGTGCAATAACTACCCGATCAAGATATTTGTGAATATTTTTTTCCAAGCTGTATTTGTCTGCCGGATAAAACATTCCCGCAACGGCAGGTTGTCTAACCTTGTTCATTACACCCCCTATCTCAACTTTACATAATCAACAAATTGCATGAAGTAAGTTGTTTAACTTCAATATAATAATGCTATATTGAGGCCCGGCCGTGATTCGCATGAAAAAGCACACTTGCCCGGTCTAACTATTTGATTTAAAAAGCTTTAATATATGAAAAAACGGATTCATCTAAGTTATTTTAGTATACCGTGCTTTTGTCTTCTTGTTAGTAATAAGTGTAAGAAAAGTACATTAATGTGCTCCCATCGATAGGGCGATAACCCTGCTAATAATTCAGGCGAAATATCAAAACCTTCTCTTTTTAGCTTCCTAATAATTTTCGTCATGTTATTGACGTTATGAAGAACGACCATGTTCGATACCAAGTGATTAAATTTAATAATTTTATCTTGCTCATTGAGCTGATTTTCTCGAATTAAACCGTTGTTATAGAAAAACACCCACTGCATGAAATTATTATACTCTTCGCTTTTACAGGTAGCAGCATTGATCATTTCTCGCATCTCTACATCAGAAATATAACCTAATAGAAACATTGTCCTCATGACACGCCCTAATTCTCGAAAAGCATAAAAGAGCTTATTACGAACTCCGTCAGTGCCGAGTCGCCCAATAATAGTTGAAGCTGAAACTTTACCCATTTTAATTGATAACGCGATCCTCAACATTTCTTCAAGATTATCTTCAATGATTTTCCACTTTACACCATCAGAAAACAAGTCTTCAATGTGTTTGTATTTTACTCTCTTATCCGGTTTAAAAAATATTAAAGAGCTTATAACTTTAATACGTGGCATTATTTTTATGCCAAGAAGATGAGCTAGCCCAAAAATTACGGTACTTTGGGCGTGTGTATCTCCATGCACTGTTGATGGCTTTATGTCTGAGTTATTTTCCATTATACCATCAAGAAGGTGAAGGTACTCTCTAACACCGCATGGGATAAAACGGCTAAACAAAGCAATATTTTTAATTTGGGGAAACACTGACCAAATAATAGCCAATACCGCCATAGGAAGCATATCTAACGTGATACTCACTAACGAGATTTTGTTCATACATATCAAACCGTGTTCCATCGACCGATCCAGTTTCACCGGTTCCCCAAAAACCTGGTAATTCATATTCGTTATAATTATTCACAACATGTTCGATAGCCTTAATGAGATTTTTTTCGTTGGTATGTTTCAAACCAAGATAAGCGATTTGTTTTCGCGAAAAACCTTGGAGCGAACGGGCAGTAGCAACGGAACCTAAGTTACACCCAAAACAGAACAAACTGGAGACCAACCGTTTATCATAATTTAGAATCTTAGATTGATGACCTGATAGTGGTCCAAAAAATTGTTTTAATGGAACCCATTTCACCGTTTCCACGAGTAAGTCGACGATATTGATTCCTGGCATTCTTGCTTTTAGTTCTTTATCGAGCTTAGCTAAGTCTTTGGATTTAACTTTGGTTGGGCGCTTCTTTAGGCTCAGTTTTCCTTGAACAATTGTCACAAAACTATCTTCTGGAAAATGATTATCAGCTTTGTTAGCAGCATCTAAAAACTGCTTCTTTAGGTCTCTAACAAATTCTTTAGACTTAGGATTAATCCCGACTTGTTCAGCAAATTCTTCTATTTCTTCTTCATATACTTCCATAGAAACCAGGTGTTTCCGATAATCGTCATATTTTGCACTGTTTAGAAC
>JABMPH010000264.1 GCA_013203805.1 Bacteroidota bacterium
AAGAAGTAGGTTGAGTCGCCCAGGCAGCTTGGATCGGGGGTGTAGGTGAAAAAGATATCCGGTAAGGATGGTACGGTTACGGGTAAGACTATGCTATCGGAGCACATAAAGCCGTTGCTGTCGGCTACCACTGTGAGAGTTACGTTGTATACTTCGCCGCCGGGGGTGGTATTACTGGGGTATTGGTGTGATGGATTTTGAAGATTTGATGTAATTCCATCTCCAAAATCCCAATACCAGGTTACCAGATTATAGCCAGGGGGACTTTCGGATAAATCAGAAAATTGTAATGAATCGCATAAAGCAATTTCATATGTAAAATCGGCAATAGGTGGTTGGGCAATGGTGATATTATCAAAGGTCGTTTCAAAACACCCGTTTATATCAGTTACGATTAGAGTAACTGTTAGAAATCCCCAGGTTGTATATACATGAGATATGTTTTGACCTGTTCCGGTTTGTCCATCGCCAAAGTCCCAATCCCAGCTTTGTATGTTGGAGTTGCTTCCTCCACTAAAGTTAATACTCGTATTAACACAAGCATCATTCATGGATGATGTAAAGAATACATCTGGTAAATCAAATACGCTTGCTTGTTGTACAGCAGAATCACTACATCCATTTTCATCAGTATATGAAAATATTACATCATAAATTCCTGATGCAGTATAAGTATGTGTTGGGTTAGGATCGAAGGAACTATTACCATCTCCAAAATCCCAATACCATGTATTAAGATTTGCATTACCGGTTTGAGTGAATATGCTTGATTCTCCCAGGCAAATGGAATCGCCTGTTGAAATGATAAAATCCTTATCTATTTTATCTCTTACAGTGAAGTTTGTTACAATCACACTATCACAGCCATAATTTGAAAGGAGTGTATCATAGAATATCCCTGAAGTATACCGCCATTCTCCCTGAGCATAAACTGAATCATAATAACATACTGTTATATCAACAGGAACTTCATAAGTTGGTCTGATAGTTAAAATCATATCATCAATGGAATCGCAATTGATAATATTTGCTGCTACCATTGTAAGGGTAATAGATCCGATTTCATCAGACCCTGGAATATATATAGGATGTTGCACATTGGGGTTAACAAATGATCCTGTTCCACTTGTGAACCAATCAATTGTTGCATAATGTGTTGCAAAGGAAGAATCGGTGGAGTTTGCAAAATCATAGGGTACACCAAAGCATGAGTTTTCATCAGAACCTGCCTGAGCATAAGCACCTGGAATAACTATTAATTCTGCATATGAAGTATCGTTTTGACAAGGAGACAGTCCATAGCCTATCATGGTCATAATAATAGTATCATTTAGAGTTACCCCTTCAGATGGATGAGGAAAATATGTTGGGGCTACCAATGTTGCATCATTAAAAATCCCAATACCAGAAGAATACCATTGAACTCCGGCATAACCCTCGGCGGTGGGAGGTGTTGCTGAATTTGCATAATTAAAATACACATCCTGACAAGTTCTTTGCAATCCTCCTGCATCTACCTGACATGTTGCATTAATAATTAACTGTTGAATAACTTGTTCGGAACATACATCAAGTTGTACATTAAGGGTATCGGGAAGCAAATATGTATGGGAAACATTATGACCTATGTCTGTTGCTGAGCCATCACCGAAGTTCCATTCCCAAGGTGTGAATGTTACCAAATCGCCTACACCTACAAAATCAACATTAAAATTCTGACAACTTGGACTTTGATTTATATTGAACCATATATTCACATCCTGTACAACACGTTGGTGGATAGCTGTATCAATACATCCTAAATTATTTGTAAAGATGGATAATATGTTCATATTGCCTTGCTGGCTATATATATGCGATACATTTTGACCTGTAGCAGCATTGCCATCACCTAGTTGCCAATCCCAAGAAACTATATCACCAGAGATATCTATTGCATCGAGGTTAATTAATTCACCCAAGCAACTTGTATCGTTGGGGGAGATTGTGAAATTGGACTCGGGTATTGATTTTATGTGAACTAATTTTGAATGAATTTCGGTGCAGCTGTTACTATTTAAGGCGCTAAGTGTAATGGTATAATCACCCGGAACTGCATACGTATGAATAAAAACCTGACCAGTTCCCAGGTTTCCATCACCAAAGTCCCATTGCCAATCTGTAATTTGTGTTCCCGCTATATCAAATCCATCAAATGTTATCGATTGATTAGCACAGACAGTATCGTTGGGGAGTATGTTAAAATCAGGTTGAGGTAGTTGATTTACCTCAACAATTGTGTTTAATGAATCTACACAAGTGTTATTATCAGTTACAATTAATTGAACACTATAATTTCCTGGGGTTGAATATATATGGCCTGGGTTTTGGATTGTACTATTATTACCATCATCGAAATCCCATTCCCACGATTGAATATTTGATGTACTACTATCGGTAAATGAAATAAGTTCATTTACACATATTGAATCGTTGGGTAGATATGAATAATCGGCAAGAGGCAGGGGGTTTATTAATACAGAAAATGAGCTTGTGTCAGAACAACCATCCGAGCTGATCACCGTGAGGCTAACTGTATAATTACCAGATGAAGAGAATGAATGCGATACGGTTTGCCCGTTTATTAATCCTGAACCATCATTAAAATCCCATATCCAACTTGCAATATTGGTTGTACTGCTTCCTTCAAACGAAAGAGGACTACCTACACATCCCACAGGATTAGGAAGTACATTAATTTGAGATACAGGTTTTGCCTCTATTGAAAGTACCATGGAAGATGTGTCGTTTGGGCAATCACCAGAGCTATACGCAATTAACGATAATGTAATATTTCCCAATTCACCAATACCGGGAGTATATATGGGGTGCAGCTGGGTTGAATTGCTAAATGTACCGCTTCCTCCAAACCAACGAATGGAGTCATTATTTGTAGCTAATGGAAGTATTGTACAAGTTGAAAAATCGAATTGTTCGTATTGACAAATTGATTCGTTCGACCCAGCAAAAGCTGTGGCTGATGGAAAAAATGACAATTCAATTATATCGTAAGATACACAATGTGCGTAGCTGGCCTCAACATTGAAAAATCCACTTGTACTTGCTATAATTGACTGACTTGTTTGTCCAGTATTCCAGAGGTAATTGCTAAATCCCATGCCAGCATCTAAAGTAACAGAGTTACCGGAACAAATAGTTGTGTCATTCCCCAGCTCTACTGTGTTCCTGAAAAACGAGACCGATATAGTATCACCTCCGGTACATCCGTTTACATCGGTTACATTAACCCAATATGTTCCGTCGTTATAAACAGTAAGAATTGAATCGGCACTACCATCTTGCCAAAGGTAGCTTGCATATGTGTTACCAGCGTGTAATGTAACCGAAGATTGATAACAGTATATGGAATCGTTGCCAAGGGTAATATTAAAGGGAGGTGATACTGTTACAGTAATGCTATCGGTTGAACTACAACTATTGCCATTTGTAACGGTTACCCAATAGGTGCCTGGTTGAGTTACTGTATAAAGTTGGTTTGTTGAATTATCCTGCCATAAATAGGAAGAGAATCCTGAGCCGGGATCCAACAATAGAGTTGCAGCACTACACATGGTTGTATCATTACCAAGATTTATTTGTGGGAGATCAAAAATGGTAACATTTAATGAAGAAACCTCTGTAGTTCCATCGGTTAAAATAATAGTTGCTGTTACATTAAATGTACCAGATGATGTAAAAACATGACCAGGCTGGAGTAACGTTGAAGTATTATTTGACCCCGAAGCAGGATCACCAAAATCCCAAGTCACAGACTGAACTGAACCAGAAGTAGATAACTCAAACAAGGTAGTTTCTCCATAACATTCGTTTTGATAAGTTATGTTTGACGAAAAATAACTTTGGAAAAAGGTGGGTAACCCTAGTTTCCCCTTTTTCCCATTAAGATAAATATCATTAGCAACATAGTTACATGCTGAGCCTAATTCGTTTGGGTCATTAATTACATCTAAATATTCACCAAGATGATATGTTCTATATATTTTTTGATCAGGTGCAAGTTGCAAAGCACCAGCATCAACTACATAAGATCCCGCAATTGTTATTGCTGAGTTGATTATTGCAGTTGTAGATCCAGCCAAGAGGTCGAACTGTATTATTTCATCTTCTGCTCCACAGTAAAGTCTTGATTCATCCGGAGAAAATTCTATCCCATATGGTTCAAGATAACTGTTAATAGATATTGGATTAGAAATTTGCCCTGCACTATTATCAAAATCAAATATCTCAATTAAATGCAATGGCCCCCATACTGCACATGCAATAAAATTTCCATTTGGTGAGGTTTTTAAATAACCTATGTAGTTTTCTAGAGGATAATCATGTACAGCCCCAACACTACTAACAACTGGAGTGGGATTTACACCTGTGGAAGAAACCAGAAATGAGCAAAAATTATTTGTTTCTCGCTCGTGTGTTATAACCCAAATATCCTGTCCATTTGAATGTGCAACAGCAGTTACTTTTTCTGTTACAGGGGTATGAAGAAATGTATTTTTGGTTATCACTTTACCAAGACCACCATTTTGGCTGATATCAACTATTGAATATCGTAAAGTACCAACGGCGGTATAGGCATCAGGAACAGTAAAAATATAATACAATGTATCAGAATCCGGTTTTTGAACAATTATTGAAGATTGAGTTGAAGAAACATTACCCAATAGTCCGGTACCATTTTCCATTGCCTGATGATCTTTGTTCCATACAATAAGACCATCAGTATAAAATAATAAACTTCCATTATTATCTGAAATAGATGCACAACCTTCAATTTGATCCATTGCGCCATTAGTTATTGCAACGGGTGACCCTGAATTAAAATCCAGACCGGCATACTCTCCGAAATACCATATATTAGCTTCGTTTTGAGAATGGCTGGTGTAAAAAATGAGGATGAAAATGAGGATGAAAAAGTATTTTATGCTTTTCATATGGTGCTGCTTGATTCTGATTGTAAATAATACTTGTATTAATTTGAATAACAAATTAATTGACACAAATCTAACATTTTAGCTAAGATAATACCTGTTTGTTGATTATTTTATATTGGTTATAAATTAGCTTGAACTAGTAGGTATTATCCGGGTTTAAAAGCACTAAGCAGAAATGGTAATACCAAGGCGCAGAAGAAGACAACATATACGTTGCAAATAAGGACAAGATTGAAGTCAGATGAAAGTACGCACTACACTATACATACGCTAGTTTTAAAGTAAAATGAACCCAGATTGTACTGCTGAAGTCCCACCCATCAAACCTGTTCCATTGGGCAAAACGTTATGATTTTGATTCCAAATAGTCATACCATAAGTGTAAATTTTTCTTAAACACTATCTGGCAATTATTATACAAATTTACCGATGAACAAATTACCAAAGTCATTTAGGTGATTATATTTGGTGTTATTCTGAAGTCCTGATATTTCAGGAATTACTATTTGTTCAAAATCATAAATAAATTCAGAATATGATTTATATTGACATACTTCTTTCAAAATGGTTTCAATTATTGCAATAGTTTTTAACTTGTCACTTGCATTTAATGTCCTGCATCTAATTAAAGATTGCTTGAGATATGCATAGAAATAGTAGAAATCAAATAGCTTTGAATTTTTAATCCTTTTCTTGTCAATGAAATGAAACCCTTTTCCATCATCAACAAGTATATTGAAGTGAGTTAGGTCTCCATGAATATTCTCTACACTACTGTTAACTGCATTCCAATGGGTTTTCAACGCTTCTTTTATAAGCTTTCTTTTAAACCTAATCTCGTTAACTGAATACTCTGTTATTATTTGATATCCTATGAATGCTTCTTCTTTCCATCTATTTTCAGTATTTCGCCATACTTTAACAGGAGTATTATTTACCATCTCGAAAAGTATTATATTATCTCCTTTGACAATACCAAGGAATTCCCCATTTTCATAGGGAACAGTTACAACATATTTGAAAAATGAACTAAAAAAGTAACCAACAATTGTACTCAATAACCGATACTTAATTGAATTCTTAGATGATTTTTGTATTGTTAAATGATTTAAAAAATCTGATCGAAAAACTCTGTACGATGAATAAATTAAAAAGTAATGTTGCTTATTTGGAAAACAGTTGAATTTCATTTTAGTAGCAATAAAAAAGTTGTCTCAACTTTTGAGAGGGATCATCCTCTGATCTTTCGTTAATAAGTTGAACATTTGAGTATACCTCATTTAAGAATTGTATTTGTTCTTTTTGCTGTTCCGGTTTTCCATTTGATTCAAATATTAGTTTTGTTGATATTTTCTTGCAAAACTTAATTACTTCTTTCCAGTTATCAATCCACATACAAACCGACAGGAGCAAAGCTACATCAACCTTTTCTTGAGGTAAAAAATCATAAATATAATCTAAAGGCTCATTTTCCAGATTAAAAACATAAAAGTCAAGATTATTAGTACTAGTATAGGACTTAATCTTGTTAGCAACATTAATCATTCTGGCATCGTAATCAATTCCTATTCCAGAGCCTATTTCCTTAGAGAACGCATGTAGCATTCCTCCTTGATTACATCCAATATCTATTATTGACATATCTTTTAAGGAAAAAGGAAGGTCTTTAAAACGCATTTTAGGATCTCTCTGTCCCTTGAAATCATAATTATTAATGCTAAAACTATGGTAACCAGCATTAAAATTGCCAGCTGAATAACTAACGCCACTTTTTTTAGTATAGTTTAACAAATTCATTACCTTTTTTATACCGATATCATAATTTTTATCATCAATGGTTGTATCCAATCTACTAATCTGGATATTGTATTTCCTATTTGTAAATATTTCTACAATCTTTTTTACAAGCTTCATTTAAACTTCTGTTTTATGTTATTATCTATAATTGTTCAATTATTGATATTAGTTTTTGTTCTCTCTTTTTTAAACTATAGTTTTCAATAATTCTATCTCTGGCCATTCTTTCTAAAAATTTTTCATCTTCAGTATTAAGTGCAATTTCAACAAGATCTACCAGTTCATCAATATCTTCTTTTTGAAGTATAAATCCAGAAGATCCAATAATTTCAGGAATTATATTAACAGATGATCCAATTGGTATACAACCACATAACATTGCCTCACACAAGGCAACACCAAATCCCTCATAAACTGAAAGCTGCATATAGTATTGACAACTTAAAAAATAATCTCTTAATCTTTCAGGATCTAACCTGCCAAGGAAAGTTACATTTGCCGGCAAATCAAAACTATCTGGTTCATTTAATCCAACAAAGAAAAACTCATAATCATTATACCTACTTGCCAAATCTAATATTAATGGTCCGCCTTTAAGAATAAATTGACTTTCTGACAAAACAGTAATAAATGATTTCTTATTTCTGGTACGATTATCAATTGGTTTCCAAAAATTTTCATCAATACCATTGAAGAGAACCTGATAATCAGTATTAATTTTCGGAAAGAAATGCTTATACCCCTGATAGCTATATTTATCATCTGAATGATACTTATTCCTTGTATTCACTAATGAACTACTTACAGGTAATAATTTATAAGCAAATTTATAAGAGTAATTACAAAATGTGCGTAATGGGAAACTTCTCAAATTACCATAATGCAACATTGGAATTGATGCACAATCTGTGCCATTTAGAATAATAAAAACAGGGACACCAAATAAGCGTCCAATTATTGATGGCAACAATGACCAATATCCTCCAAATGAAACTATAACAACTTTCACCTTCATAATATTCACTAAAAGATAGAATAGCTGATGTATCAAAAACAAAGGTGTCAGATATTTTTTATTCCATGCATAAAGATTTAGTAAGACATTATACTTTTTGGATAAGAAACCAATATCATTTTGAACAAATGAACTTAGGGAAGGAGCTATGTATATTATTTTATTTGCGTCAGAAATGGATTTCATAAATATTAATTATCCGGTTTATCATATACCTGACCATACAGACAAACCATACAGTTCTGAATTCATTGGTATCATAGTAAATGGTGTCACCATTTTCTTAAGTTGATATAGCATTGGAATTAGTTTATTATTTTAATGAAATACAGTCTTATTCATTAAAAGAACACTCTGAACAACATTTCTAGAGATTAAAAAAGTTAACACAAAAATATATAAAAATATCAAGTTAATTTAATAAAACTATTTTTGCAAAAAAAAAAATTGGGAGTTATACAAAAACAAAGCATCTCAGGTTCAATATACTCATATATTGGGGTTGTTCTAGGTTTTATTACCACTGCTATACTTTTTACTCACTTCTTTACTACCGATGAAGTAGGCCTACTTAGGATTCTTGTTTCATATTCAATACTACTTTCGCAATTCGCCGGATTAGGTATGAATACTGTTACTGTTAAACTATTCCCTTACTTCAGAAATCATGATAAAAAACATCATGGCTATTTGGGGCTTGCTTTGCTTATTTCATTGGTTGGTTTAATCCTTGTTCTATCTGCATATATTTTCCTTAAGCAGTATATTTTAGATGAGACTAAAGAAGGCAACAACCTGTTTTCAAGTTACTATTTTTTAGTTGTACCTCTGGTTATTTTTACAGTTTTGTTTAATGTACTTGATACTTACTATCGTGTTTTGTACAATGCAGTTAAAGGAATCATTTTCAAGGAGGTAATTCAAAGGATACTACTGCTAGTAGTTATTATTCCATATTATTATAATTTGATAAATTTTCATCAAACTGTAGTTCTTTATATAATCGCAATGATCTCCCCTGGCATCTTGCTTTTTGGGTCACTCGTTTATAACAAGAAATTATTTATAAAACCCAACTTTAAGTTTGTGGATAACGGACTTGCAAAAGAAATGTTAAGCGTAGGTTTATTTGGAATAATCGCAAGCTATTCGGGGGTGCTGGTAATGAATATTGACACAATAATGATTGAAAGAATGCTAGGATTAAGCGCTGCAGGCATTTATTCAATTACTTTCTTTTTTGGAACACTAATACTGGTACCCATGCGAACTATGGGTAAAATAAGCTCTGTAGTTATTGCAGATGCATGGAAAAGGAACGACCTGAATCAAATAAATCAAATTTACAAGAAAAGTAGCATAAGTCTTAGTATAATTGGTTTACTGCTTATGATTGGTATATGGGGGAACATCAATAATGTTTTTCATATAATTTCTTCTCAGTATCTTCCAGGTAAATATGTAATTCTGTTAATTGGGCTCGCAAATCTGGTTGATATTTTAAATGGTATGAGTCCTCAAATCATTGTAAATTCAAAGCATTACAAATACTTCTCATATTTACTCTTAATTTTTGCATTATTAATAGTTGTAACAAATTTAATATTGATTCCTATGTATGGAATTGTAGGGGCCGCGATCGCAACCTTACTATCAAAAATTATTTACAACTTAATAAAATACATATTCCTCTACAATAAATACAAATTGCAACCATTTACCATAAAAACCGTATTACTTTATTTAATAGGTGTTGCAGCATATGGTTTATCGTTGTTATTACCTGAGCAACCGAACTATATTGTAGATATTTTGCTCAGAAGCAGTATTATAACAATATTATTTATGGTGCCTGTTTATTACTTTAATATCTCAGGCGATATAAATGATAAAATTAATAACACCTTTAAAAAACTAGTTGCGGGTCGATCATAATATGATAATAGTTTCATTTATAATTATTTGTTAGAATAACAATATGGATAAGGATTTGAGAATATGCTTTATTGGAAGTGGGGCAATTTCAACTGCAATGGGAAATGTGCTTGCTCAAAAGGAAAAGTATGAAGTATTCTTGTTATCTGTTGAGCAAGATGTAGTTGACTCAATTAGCAATGAACATATCAACCGGAAATATTTTCCAAACATTGAATTAGAACACTCGTTAAAGGCTACATTTGATAAAACTATCCTTAAAGATTCAGATATCATTTTTTTAGGAATTCCATCAAGCATTATTGTATCATATATCAGGGATAATGCCAAATTTATAGGTGAAGAGGCCATAATTGTAAATCTTGCAAAGGGATTTGGAGATGGACAAAAAACAATTCCTCAAGCATTAGCTAGAATTATCCCAAATCAAATTGTTAGCCTTAAAGGACCCTCGTTTGCAAGGGAGATTATTAATAATATGCCAACAGCTTTTACCCTTGCTTCAAAACGCGAAAAACATTTTAAGCTCTTCGAATTATTATTTAAGGACACTTCCATTTACCTTGACTACACAACCGATGTGATGGGTGTTGAACTAGCCAGTATCCTTAAAAATATTTATGCAATTATTGTTGGTATTGTTGATGCACATTTCGATTCGCCTAATCTTAGATCGCTAATTCTAACTAAGGCCATTAACGAAATGAGAGTCTTAATCTCAAAGTTTGGCGGCGAAGAATATACTATGTTCAATTATTGTGGATTTGGAGATTTTACACTAACCGCACTTAACGATTTAAGCCGTAACCGTACTTTGGGATTACTTATTGGAAAAGGCTTTTTTACAGATTACATCTCTGAAAAAGTTGTTTTGGAAGGAAAAGTAGCAGTAAATATCTTTGTAGAAGAAATAGCAAAAAAGCGTGGCATAAAAACCAAGAATTTGATGCTAAAAGAGTTATACAAAGTATTTAATGAGGAGAAGTATGATATTAATAACTTTGTATCAAATATAACCAACATATAACGAACCTTTTATTCTAATAAAGAATTTAGTGTTTCAACCATTTGAGCTGTAAGATTCTTTCTTTCATATTTCTCAATATTATTACATTTCGAAATAATAGATCCTTTTTTGTACTGTTTGTAGTAATCGTAAATATCCGCTTTCAAGCTTTTAACTTCTTTAAAACCATATGAACCACCACAAGCTGTTTCGTTTATAACAGCTGCGGCATCACCATCGGTTGGTGCGATACAAATAATTGGAGTTCCCGAAACTAGATATTCAAATATCTTTCCAGTAAGTATGAGTTTTGCGTTTGGTGTATCATTAACAAGTAGCAATAATAAGGTGGCCTTTTGTTGTTCGATAATTACCTGATCATGCGGCAAATAATTAGTTTGTTTAAGGAAACGATCTAAGTTAAACTCCTTTAATGATTCAACAGCACTTATATCTATTTTTCCAATATTAAGAATTTCCAGTTCTTCTGCAAAATATTCATCCTCCGAAACAAGTTGCTTAAGTACTTCCCAAAGATTTATTGGATTTCGTGTTTTGGTTAGAGAACCAATATGTGCTAAGCTAAATTTTTCGCTAACTTGCTTATTATTATCTACAACCAGTATATCCTCAGCATCATAACCATTGGGGATTACGTGATAATCTTTCGGTGCGATTTGGTCAAATTCCTTTTTCATCCCAGGACTTATAACCGTAACTCCATCGGCTTCTTCAAGAACTTCCTTTTCAAGCTTATGATGAATGCGATTGGCTCTTTTGGTTAACTTAAGGTCTTTATAATAATCGATGTTAGTCCATGGGTCTCTAAAATCGGCAAGCCATGTAATACCAAGACTTCGTTTTAATTCAAGACCTATCATATGTGCACTATGCGGTGGGCCTGTAGTAATTATTACATCAACTGGATTATCCTTTAAAAATTCAGTTATTTTCTTTACGGATGGGGCAATCCAGAATTTACGAGCATCGGGAATAAATAAATTCCCTCTAATCCATATAGATAAGTTTTCGAGATAGCCAAAGGATTGCTTTTTCTCATTTAAAAAAGCTGTCTGAATTTTATCAGACTTTTTCCTACCCGTAAACCTTTTATAAAACTGATATGGCTCCCATATTCTATTTTTAATTACCTGAACACTTGCCGGAATATCACTTAGCAAGGAGGTATCGTATGATGGTATTTCAGGGTTTTCGGGAGTAAATACTATCGGTTCCCAGTTAAAGTCACGTAAATACTTAACAAACTTTACCCAGCGTTGAACTCCACCACCACCACTTGGTGGCCAATAATATGTTATGATTAGAACCTTTTTCAAATGATTATCAAATAATAAATAATTGGTTAACTAGTTAATCGGCAATATCTAAATACCATCGACAAATATTTAGTCATTATTTTTCCATTAACTTTCTTGATGCTAGTTGCTTTCTGGTCGCAAAACCCACACCAACTATCAATAAAATAATCAACAGCAATGAACTTACAAATGATATGCGTTCTCCAATAACCCAAATACTAGGCTCAAATTTAAACTCAATAGTATGTTTACCTTCAGGAACTACCAATGCCCTTAGAACATAATTTGCTCTTAAGTATGGTTCCATTTGTCCATCAATGTATGCATTCCAACCTTTATCATAGTATATTTCTGAAAACACAACAAGTTGTTCAGTATCTGACTCATAATTATACACAAGATTGTTTGGAGCGTAGGAGGTTAATGCGATCACAGAGTTTAATCCTTTTGTAAATTTTTTACCCTCTAGCTGGGAGGCAAATTTATTATCCACAATGGCAGTCAACTTTAAGTTATTATTTCCCACCTCAGCAATTTCCTCATCAGCGCCAACTACCAATACTACATTTTCAACAAACCATGCGTTTCCATACGCTGAATTATTAACCAACGGCATTCCATCCGGATTAAAAATTACGTACTTCATATTAAGCATGTTCAATACCTGCAGGTTAGCAAGCATATTGTTTATTTTATCCAATGTTGGTGTTGCAGATAGCACATTATAAATTGACTCAATCTCACTTTGTATATTGGCTTCAATTAAATCCTGATATCGTTGAAGTTTTGCACCATGATATCCACCAATACTCTTATGAAAATAGGAACAACTTGCATCGTTAAAAGTACTTTTTGAAATATCTAGGACTCTAAAATCAGGGTTATTATCATTAAGTATGTAATTATTTGCAGCACTTGCTTTAAATGGGGTTTCGAATTCTTTGGTTCTAATAAAATTATCATTATTGAGGTATCTGCGATTAACACTTACCATATCAACAAGTATTAACAATCCTAATCCAACAATTAACCAAACCTTTTTTATTTTGTTTATCGAAAATAAAAAAACCAAAACAGCGGCTATCAGTACAATAAAAAAGCTTCGTAAAGCATCAGCCTTAAATATTGCTATTCTAACATTTTCAAGACTTGACAGATAAATATTTACTTGAGTAGCATCATTACCTTTCATTAGTTCGGCAAACTGCAATTTTTCGCCTGTACTTAGAAAATCGAAAAATACAGAAGGCATGATATAAAACAGTAACACAATACCTCCGGTTAAACCGAATGACAAATAGAAGGCATTTATCTTAAAAATATTAAAGAAATTAACTTTATATTTTAGTATTTTAGGGTCACTTACCATACTCCCCAATGCCATAAATGCTAATATGGGAATTGCAAATTCCGCAATAACAAGTATCATCGATACAGCCCTAAACTTATTGTAACCAGGTATATAATCAATAAAGAAATCAGTGAGGGGCATCCAGTTTTTACCCCATGCCAGAAGTATTGAAAGAACAGTTACTGTAAAAAGCACCCATTTCAATTTTCCCTTAACGATAAACATCCCTAATACAAACAAAAACATCACAATAATCCCAACATAAACAGGCCCCGATGTTCCTGGTTGGTCGCCCCAATATGCATTGCTTTGTTGAGAAATAGCTTTTCTGTAGGCAGGATCAGCTTCTTTAATAGCGTCTACATTTCCTAGTAAACCAGATGCTCCTCCTTTAACATTGGGTATTAATAACGACCAGGTTTCGCCAATTCCTACACTCCACGCAGTTATATAATCCTTATCAAGTCCCGATGAACTAATTTCTGCATTTTTTGTAAGTTCAGGTTTACCGCGCATTGTATCCTTGCCATAGTCATATGTTGCCCAAAGATTCGTGCTAAAAGTTAATACTGCCAATATTGCTGCAACAATTAGAATCCCGGCTGCTTTAAAAAAATGAACGAACTGTTTATCGAGAACAGCCTCAATGAGTTTAAAAATACCATAAACGATTACTATTATTAGTAGGTAGTAGGTAATTTGGAGATGCCCGGCTTTTATTTCCAGTGCTAGAGCAATCGATGTTAGTAGCCCTCCTTGCCAATATCTGCCTCTGAACGTTAATATAATTCCAGCCAGCACCGGTGCCATATACCCAATTGCATGAGCCTTCGATGTATGTCCGGCGCCAAGTATTATGAATAAATATGATGATAACGCAAATGCGATTGCCCCAACAAGACCAACCCAAGGATCAATCTTAAGCACCAACATTAAAACAAAAAAACCAAGAAAATATAGGAATACATAATTTGCAGGATATGGAAGCCAAAGTGTAACCAACTTATCAATGTAAGTAATCAGGTTTCCTTTGTGCTTAACAGATATCTGCCAAGCAGGCATACCACCAAACATTGAGTTGGTCCATAGAGGTTCTTCACCTGTTGCTTCACGATGATCAACAATTTCCTTCGACATACCCTTGAACATGGTAATATCGTGTTGTTTTAATTTCTTGCCTTCGAGTACTGGTGAAAAATAAATAAGTGTAATCAATAAAAATACTACAATTGCAACCACATATGGAACAATATCACTACGCCAATTGTTGCTCTGTTTTATTAACTGCCTTTTTTCCATAGTTCAATTATTTACTAATTAGCTAAATAGTGAAAAGAGTTATTCCTTTATGTCTTCAAAATCTACATATTCTCCAAAATCTGTATCATCTTTAGTTTTTGATGATTGCTTTGTTTTAATATGGACTTCGCCTTCTTTGGTTTGGTTATTGTTAGCATTTGGAAACCCGCTCATATTATTGAACTTATCCTGTTGTTTTTTCATAAATCTGGCAAGAAGCCAGGGCATAGCGTATCTTATGAATAGCTTAAATCCATAATATATTAAAACAACTATAAATAAAAATCTGAGTAAAGCTTCCATCAGATTGCTTTTTTAATGACTTGCGAATTTATTATTTTTTTATTTATTATAGCTAATCTTTTCCAAAGTTTGGAGCTTAAGTAAAGTTAGTTGTAAATAAACTAAAAAGGGAGGCATGCTAGCATACCTCCCGAATTATATAGTTTTAAGTTGCACTAATTTAATTAGCGCATTTCGTCACTTACAGTAAGTCTCTTACGTCCTTTCGACCTTCTTCTTTTAAGCACTTTACGACCATTAACGGTAGCCATTCTTTCACGGAATCCGTGCTTATTCTTTCTCTTTCTTACCGATGGTTGAAATGTTCTTTTTGTCATCGCCTTATATTTTTCTTTAGGGAGTGCAAAAGTAGAAATTTATTTAATACCTCAAACTTTTTTGCAAATTATTTTAACAAATTATTAGCCACAGATTCACAGATAACTAAACATCAGTTAATCTGTGGTCAACAAGCATCTATTTTTTAGGGACATGCTTTAGTGTCTCAACTAAGAAATCCCAAAACAGTTGTACTGTATCAATTTTCACCATTTCGTCGGGTGAGTGAGGATTACGAATTGTTGGCCCGAATGAAATCATATCCCAATGTGGGTATGTAGCACCAAGAATACCACACTCAAGTCCAGCATGAATTACTTTTACTTCGGGAACTCTACCAAATTTATTATTATAAACTTCCTTCATCTCTTTTAATATTGGAGAATCTGGATTTGGTTTCCATCCGGGGTATGATCCGGAGCTTTCAGCTTTGGCACCAACTGCTTCAAATACTTTTCTAATTTCAGCACCAAGGTTATCTTTATCATCATCAATCAAACTACGCTGCAATGATGCTAATTCAATTTTACCATTAGCTGATTTAACAATTGCAAGATTTGTTGATGTTTCGGTAATTCCTTTAACGCTTTCGCTCATCTTAATTACACCATTTGGGCATCCTGCAACAGCAGCATAAAGATTATTCTGAGTTTTTTCGTCAATAAGTTTCGCTGGCATTTCAGTTTCTTCAGCAATTACTACCACTCCTGCATCTGATTCTTTAAACTCATCCTGTACAATAGCTTCAAACTCTTCAACAAACAACTCAAAGTCTTCTTTGCTTGTTTCAGGAACAACAGCTACGGCAAACGATTCTCTTGGGATAGCATTTCGCAAACTTCCTCCATCTATCTCCGCAAGGCGCAGACCATACTTTTTACCAGCTTTAAGAAGTAGTATATTCATGATCTTATTGGCATTACCTCGTCCAAGATTAATATCAAGACCTGAATGTCCACCTCTTAAACCTTTTACGGTTAACTTATAAGCCGCCATTCCCTCGGGAACATCCTCAGGAGTATACGTAAACTCACCAGTAGTATCAATACCACCTGCACAACCTATATATAATTCACCTTCGTCCTCAGAATCCAGATTTATTAATATGTCGCCATCGAGCACACCAGCTTTAAGATTTTCAGCTCCGGTCATGCCGGTTTCTTCATCCATAGTGATAAGAGCTTCCACAGGACCATGAACAAGATCCTTTGCTTCTAATACAGCCATTGATGCAGCTACACCCATACCATTATCAGCACCAAGTGTTGTTCCTCTTGCAGTTACCCAATCACCATCAATAAATGCATCTATTGGATCTTTTTCGAAATCATGGTCAGTATCTGAGTTTTTTTGAGGAACCATATCCATGTGTCCCTGAAGGATAATCCCTTTCCGGTCTTCCATGCCTTCAGTAGCTGGCTTTTTTATAATTACGTTTCCTATTTCATCAACAATGGTTTCCAGACCTAAATCTTCACCAAATTTTTTAAGGTAAGCTCTAACGGCTTCTTCCTTTTTTGATGGACGTGGAATTTGTGTTAGTTCGTAGAAGCTTCTCCATACAGCCTCTGGTTTGAGTTGTAATATATCTTTACTCATGATATTTAAATTTTAAAATTATTTCTGGATGTTTGGAAGTTCAAGTCCATATCCTTTTTTCTTATCTTCAGCTTTAAGCATAAATGCAACAACTACAGCCAAAACACCTAGAGCTGTAAAAATTAACATAGGATTAGTATAATCATATAGAGGAACTTCAGTACCATTAGCCTTTGCTAAGGCAACTCCCGGGTTAGATTTGTCAAGAACCCAGCCAATAAGTAAAGGAACTCCCATTAATCCCCAGTTTTGAATCCAGAATATTAATGAAAAAGCCGTTCCCAATTGATTTTCAGGTATAATTTTTGGTACTGATGGCCACATTGCAGAAGGAACTAATGACAAAGCTACTCCCAACAACATTACTAATACAACGGCTATCATCCAGTAGTTTAATATTGGAAGTGAGAATATTGCATGTACAAAAATTATAATTGTAGCTCCAATAATCATAATAGTAGCACCTTTACCTTTTCTATCGTAAATACTTCCAAATAAAGGAGTAAGAAATAAAGTTCCCAGAGGCAACAAACTAGGAATTAATCCTGCTAAACCCTGGTCTACTCCATATTTGTTCACCATTAGGTCGGCGGCATATTTTATGAAAGGAAAAACTGATGAGTAGAACAACACACATAATAATGCGATCAACCAAAATCCTTTATTGGCAATAATCGTACCAATATCGCCTAATTTGAAAGGTTCCTCATTGTTAACTTCGCCTGATTCGGCAACAGAGGCATCTAACTTTTTATCCATTGAAACATAGATAAAGAATGCAATAAAACCAATTACTAATAAAACAAGTGCGAAGGCAATAGGGGCACTTATACTTGGGCCAACTTCCTCAACAATCGCTCCATCAACAACTACCTTATGCATACTTGTAAAATAAGTAGCCAACGGAACAGGTGCAGCCATTGCTAACAATGTACCCATACGGGCTACGGCCATTTGCATACCCATTGCAAGTGCCATTTCATGACCTTTAAACCATTTAACGATTATTTTTGAAACGGTAATTCCAGCTATTTCTACACCCACACCAAAAATTGCAAATCCAACAGAAGCAAAAAATACCTGACTATGAATACCCAATATTGTTTCAGTGGGCAAACTTGGATTAGTTACAGCCCAATACTTAATTGCAGCACCTAATACCATAATTCCAGATGCCATAAGTCCAGTAAAACGAACTCCCATTTTATCAAGGATTATACCACCCAAGATAAGCATTAACAAAAACACATTTAACCAACCATAAGCACTGGTAAAGATCCCGTAACTTGTACTAGACCAACCGAATTCTGCTTCAAGCATGGGTTTTAATGGTGACATTACATCGGTTAAAAAATAACCTGCAAACATAGTTATGGAAATAATTCCCAAAGCACTCCACCTTGCTGCTTTCGAATCCCTTAATGATCGTTTTATTACTTCTGTCATATAAATTGAATTTTAATGAAGGGGCGAATTTAATATAAATTATTCTTGAAGGGAGCTAATAAGCAAACTAATTTATTTAACATAACCTTCGTGCATTCTTCTCATTCTTTGATTTCTACGCATTTGCATTCTGATAACTCCATATATTACTACAAGAAGCATAGGAAGAAGAAAATTAAGCCATTTAATAAATATTTTTTTGGAATCACTTAATTGCTCTATTGGTCGCGATGTAATGCCCTTTGTTCTAAGATCAATTAACCCGGTTTCATCCGAAAGCCATTCGATGGAATTAACCATTAAACTAACATTATCAGCCTGTAGTTGGCGAGGACGCTGGCCAGTACCATTTACGGCAAAATCACCAACACTAACCAGAATTATTCTTGAATTATTTGTTTCTAATAATGCGGCTACAATTTGCTCTCCTGATTGAAAGTCAATCGCTGTCCAATTTTTTTGAACATCCAAAACAACCGGCAATGAAAGTAACCCTGAGTTTTTAGAAGTAAGTGCAAGCGGTGTAAATATTGAAGTTGAATCACCAGAAAAGCTAATGGGACTTGGAAAACCAATCATAATTTGCTCCAGCCCTTTTGTTATGGGGAAATCAGCGAAGTTTGTAATGGCAGGTAAAAAGGGGAATCTAACTTGAGTTGTCATATTGAACCTGCCAGTAGGCTGAGTTACGTTTACCGACCCACAATTGGCGTCAACAACAAACTTGGGATCAATTTGTAACCCTTTGTTCGCCAACCACAATTCCAGTCCTGTTTGATTTTCTTCGCCTTGCAATGTCTGAGTATTGCCAATCACTCTATTCATGGCAACAAACAAATTTCCTCCTTCATTAACAAAAGAATCAAGAACCCTTAATGCTTCTGAACTGAATTCAGTAGTTGGCCCAGCAATAACAAGAGTTTGATAATCATTAATATTTCTGACTGTGTCGGATAAGTAAGCTTCTTTAACATTATATAACACATCTAAATCACCTTTTACTTGCTGATATGCCGCCAGAGTTGGCTCACCCTGTCCTTGTACAAAACCTATGTTTGGTTTTCTATTAACGCTAAGTTTTTTAATTGCAGTAGTTAAGTCATACTCGATGCTACCTTGAGGATTAAGGAAAGGAATAATTTCCTTTTTGTCGTCCATCGAAATTTTTGCACCCATGAATATCTTTTGCTGTTTAACCTCATCTTTATCACGTGCTTTAAACAATACAGGCCGTATTCCTGATGATATAGCTTCAGATTCAACCTCACTATCACCATTTGGGTTTACAAACTTAAAAACGATATTACCGTCGCTTAAATTACCATATTCAACCAATAGTTCATTAAAACTCCGTTTTACTTTGTCAAGATCAGGAGGCAGATCTTCAGTAAAATATGCAGTTACAATAACGGGTTTATTAAGATTCTTCAAAATGTTTTTTGTAGCATCGCTCATTGAATACTGTCCACCTTCAGTTAAATCTATACGGAAGTAATATTTCTCAGATATTATGGCAATTACTATAAAGGCACCTATTACCAATAGTGCGCTTTTTATATATGATTTCTTGTTCATCTTTTTGAAATTAATTGTTATTTAATCTATTATGCATAGCGCTTTCTGATTAACATTATCTCCGAAAACACAAGTGATAAAAAAGTAATCCCGGCAAAAAATATTACATCACGCGAATCAATAACTCCTCTTGTCATCGATTCAAAATGTGAAACTGTACTCAGGTAGTCAAGTATGTGGCCACCTATCCCTACCATACTTTGTCCGAGCATTTGAAAAATAACCTGAAAAAATATTCCAATAAACAATGCAAGTAAATAGCTTACAATTTGATTACTCCCAATACTACTTGTAAACAAGCCGATTCCTATCATCATACTACTAAATAATATTAAGGCCAGATAGCCTGAAAACACTTGACCCAAATCAAGGTTTCCCATTGATGAAACACTTATTATATATGGAATAGTTAGAACGAAAGCCACGAAAATTAATAACAGGGATGCTAAATATTTTGCCACAATAACTTGCCAGTTTGAAACCGGCTTTGTAAGTAATAGCTCAATTGTTCCCATTCTATTTTCTTCAGATATTAAACGCATTGTTAACGCTGGTATGAAGAAAAAGAGAGTCCAATATGCTATGTTAAAAAACGGCATCAATGTTGCTTGTTTAATAAAGAAAATATCACTCCCGTATAACCAGGTAAAAAATCCACTGAACCCTAGAAAAAGGATCAACAGAATATATGCCATTAGCGAATCAAAATATGATTGCAGTTCTCTTTTTGTAATAATCCAAATTTTACTCATTGTTTTCTATTTTATTCCGATGAATAATTATTCTGATGTAAGTTCTTTAAAAATATCTTCAAGTTTAGTTTCAACCGGAATGAGCTCGGTTAATGTCCAACTCTTCTTTACACAAAGGTTAAATACTGAAGTTGCGACTTCACTGCTTGGTTTGCTATCAATTTGAAACCTCGAATTATTAGAATCAATAATGTCAACAATTACTGCCCCCTTTATTTTCTGTAGCTCATTATAAATTTCATTTATATCGCCTTTTTCAATCCTAACCTTAATAATATCATCTCCTTGCGCTTGTTTTCTCAAATCCACAGTAGTACCATCAGCAACAATTTTTCCATTGTTTATAATGAGAATTCTGTCGCATGTGGCTTCAACCTCGGCAAGAATATGGGAACTCAGGATTACGGTTTTCTCCTGACCAATTTTTCTGATAAGATCTCTGATTTCAACAATTTGATTAGGATCAAGTCCAGTGGTTGGCTCATCGAGGATTAGTACTTCAGGGTTGTGAATTAGGGCTTGAGCTAACCCAACACGTTGCTTATAGCCTTTCGATAACTCGTTTATTTTCTTGTGCTTTTCTGCTTCAAGTCCACAAGTATCAATTACTGATAATAAACTATCATAGATTTTCTCCTTCGAAATTCCCTGCAACTCTCCCACAAATTTGAGGTAATCGATCACAGGCATATCCTCATAAAGTGGATTATTCTCAGGGAGGTATCCTATATTCTGTTTAACATACTCAGCATCCTTATTAACTGAATAGTTGCCCACAAAAATATTTCCGCTATCAGGTATAAGAAAAGTAGAAATTGCTTTCATGGTGGTTGTTTTACCGGCTCCATTGGGACCAAGAAAACCAAGCACTTCTCCTGTTTTTACCTTGAATGAAATGTTATCTACAGCTTTTTGTATGCCATAACTCTTAACCAGTTTCTCAACAATAATATCCATAGTAATTTTTTAAATTAATACGATTGAAAATAATAGATGCAAAATAATTGAATTAGGAGATAAAATAAAATTAATTGAAAAGGTTTTTAACAAATATTAACAGAATTGGAGAATTGAATGGATGGAAGGCTGGAAGAATTCAATAAATGACTTGTTTTCATTATCACCAATTACAAATGACCAATTATCCAATGACTAATCAGCTTCTATAAATATGAACAACTTTTTTTGTTTCAAAAAATTCATCCTTAAAGAAATCAGGAATATTGTAAATCTTCTTTTTAAATTTTTTAATTTCCTTTAACTCCTTTTGAACATCTCCACCTTTTATATATAGTATGCCGTTTGGAATACTATTAAAAGATTTGCCATGAAACTTATACGAAGTCCATCTTAAAAAATCAGGAAGAGATGTAACAGCTCGACTGATAATAAAATCGAAAGTGCGATCCACTTGCTCCATTCTCAATTGTTCAGCTTCAACATTGTTAAGACCAAGAATTTGTGCAACTTCATTAACAACTTTAATCTTTTTCCCAACGGAGTCGACAAGATAAAACTTACTTTCTGGAAACATTATTGCCAATGGGATTCCCGGAAAACCTCCTCCTGTACCGGCATCCATTATTTCTGTAAAAGCCTTGAATTCAACAATTTTTGCGATGGAAAGTGAATGAAGAACATGGTGCAAATAGAAGTTTTCCATATCCTTACGGGAGATTACATTTATTTGCTGATTCCAGAAATTATATAGATCTCCCAGTTGAGCAAATCGCTCAATTTGAATTTGAGTAATATTGGGGAATTGATCTAAAATTAATTGATGATCCATATGTTACATTTTAAAACTTGATGCAAAAATAGATAATAGTTTAATAACAATGTTTTGTGTAAAATTACGTTTGGATTCAAAATATAAGCATTGTTAATCAGCTACATTTGTATATCATCAAAATCATCAGTGGACATCCATAATAGGCAAAATATCAGATTAATATTACTATCAATTATTATGTTGTTGGTTGTTGGTTTATTTGCTCAAAAAAAAATCACGACCCCTGAGTATATTGAAAAATTCAAGGATATTGCAATTCATAAGCAAAAGAAGTATAAGATTCCAGCTTCGATAACCTTGGCACAAGGAATACTTGAATCTGGTAGTGGAAATAGCAAACTTGCCAGAAAAGCCAATAATCACTTTGGAATTAAATGCCATCAAGATTGGACAGGCAAAAAGTACCACATGGATGATGATGCAAAAAACGAATGTTTTCGTAAATATAAAAAAGCCGAAGATTCATATCGTGATCATTCGAAATTTTTGACCCAAAGGGGTAGATATTCATTTTTATTTGAATACAAAACAACCGATTATAAAAGCTGGGCAATAGGATTAAAAAAAGCCGGATATGCTACAAATCCAAAGTATCCGCAACTACTCATAAAAATTATTGAGAAGTATAACCTTGATCAATATGACAAAGATTATAAGGGCAAATCCCCTAAATCCAACCATACAAACCATTCTCAATCAACTTTTATCTCGACTTCTAATTTCAAACATGTGGATACATGGTCATCGGGAAGGAAAATCTACAAAAACAATGGGGTAAAATTTATTATAATTGAGAAGGGCGATACTTTCAACGGACTTGCTGATGAATTTGAAATATATGTCTGGCAGCTTAGAAGCTATAATGATCTGGATAAAGATCATATGCTAAAAATAGGTGAAGTTATTTATCTGGAAAAGAAAAAACGCAAAGCCGAAAAAAAATACAAATACCATAATGTTCAAAATGGCGAAACACTACAAAGGGTTTCACAATTATATGGTGTAAGATTGAAACGACTTTATAAAATGAATAACCTGCCCAAAGGCATTCAGGTGGAAAAAGGAACAAAAATCAAATTGCGATAACTTTCCTACCCTTAACAGAATAAGGGCTAAAACTTATATTCTAATTGGATATTACTTTCTAAAATCTGCCAACTGGATTTCGATAACTTTTTTACGGGCTTCAGCATCAGCCTGCTTTTGACGTTCTTTATCAACAACAGCCTCAGGAGCACCCGAAACGAACCTTTCGTTAGAAAGTTTTTTAACCACTGAAATCAGAAACCCATTTGTATATTTAAGTTCTTCTTCAAGTTTTTTAATTTCATCCTCAATATCTATTTTAGAGTTGAGGGGAATATAAAACTCCTGCGCACCAACCGTGCATATAATTGAACCTTCCGGCTTCTCATCAACAAATTCAATCTGACTTGCATTGCAAATTTTAGAAATAACCGGGAAGTATTTGAATTTGTTCATATCACCTGATTTCACAAAGATCTCAATGCTTTCTTTTTGAGGGATATCTTTTTCTTTACGGATATTTCTTATTCCAACAATAATATTCTCAGCGAGTTCGAAATCCTCAATAATATAATTATCAAATTTCTTGGCGATTGGAATTCTGGAAATAATAATATCGTCACCATATTTTCTGCTGCCAAGTAAATGCCAAATCTCTTCAGATATAAACGGCATAAATGGATGGAGAACTTTCATCAGATCTTCAAAAAATCCAACTGTACTCTTAAGAGTATCAGCATCAATGGGCTGTTGATAAGCAGGTTTAACAATTTCAAGATACCAACTGCAAAAGTCATCCCAAATAAGTTTGTAAACCGACATTAATGCATCCGAAATCCTAAATTTAGAAAAATGATCTTCTATTTCAGCAACAGCCTTGTTTAATCTTGAACCAAACCATTCAATACCAAGCCTGTTATTTTCAGTTTGCTCTAGTTTTTCATCAACTTCCCAGCCTTTAATCAACCTGAGGGCATTCCATATTTTATTACTAAAATTCCTGCCATGCTCACATAAACCCGGATCAAAAGGCAGATCATTACCAGCAGGTGCAGTAAGTAGCATACCAATACGTACTCCATCAGCACCAAACTGCTTTATCAGGTCGAGGGGATCAGGAGAGTTGCCAAGGGTTTTTGACATTTTACGTCCAATCTTATCTCTAACAATACCTGTGAAATATACATTTTTAAATGGAATCTCTTTCCTATACTCAAGTCCGGCCATAATCATGCGCGCCACCCAAAAAAAGATAATATCGGGTCCCGTAATAAGATCGTTAGTTGGGTAATAGTACTCAATATCCTTATTGTTTGGATTTCTTATGCCATCAAAAACAGAAATAGGCCATAACCATGAGGAAAACCATGTGTCAAAAACATCTTCATCCTGTGCTAAATCCACTTCCTTAATGTCTGTAATATTGAATTGCTCTTTTGCTTTAACAACTGCTTCTTCGATTGTTTTAGCAACAACAAAT
>JABMPH010000265.1 GCA_013203805.1 Bacteroidota bacterium
ATTCTGTTCTTTCAGTATTACATTCACGTTTGGGAAATAAAAAGAAAGCCTTTGAATTGTTCAAACAGGCTTATATACCGAATATGCGCCCGCCTTTCGGGGCTCTTTCCGAATCGGCAACGAGTAATAATCCGTATTTTGCTACAGGTGCCGGCGGAATGCTTCAAGCGGTTATCTTTGGATTTGGTGGTTTACATATCACCGATAACGGAGTAGTACAGGAAGAACCCTGTTTGCCAAAACAGTGGAAAAGCCTGACTATTAAAGGAGTTGGTACTGAAAAGAAAACCTATTTTATCACACATTAATAGAATTTAAAAAATGGTGATGCCTTTCGCCACTAAAAGACTCAACTGTTATGATAGATTTAATTTTAATTTTAGCATTTATAATATATAGTATTAGTGTTGGATTTCTTGCAAAATCAAAAGCATCTAAAAGTCTTACAGAGTATATTTTAGCAGGTAGGAGCATTAAGGGTTGGAAATCAGGAGTAAGTATTGCTGCAACTCAATATGCTGCTGATACCCCACTTCTCGTAACCGGATTGGTTGCCACCGGAGGAGTATTTATGTTATGGCGTTTATGGATATATGGAATAAGTTTTCTATTTATCGCTTTTGTTTTCTCAAAATCTTGGTGGCGATCCAAAATTCTCACAGATGCAGAATTAGTAGAAGTCAGGTATAGTGGACCGGTAACTATTTGGTTACGCGGCGTGAAAGCATTATTTTATGGCGTAATCATAAACAGTGCAGTTTTAGCAATGGTCTTACTTGCCGCTACACGTATCTCAGAAGTATTCTTAGTTTGGAACGAGTGGTTATCTCCAAATTTTTATAATACATTATTACAATGGGTTACCGACGCAGGATTAAATTTCTCTGCAAGTACAGTGGGCGATGGCATTTGGATAGCATCAACCAATAATATAATTAGTATGATTCTAATTATTGCTTTTGTAACTTTATATTCTACTACCGGAGGCTTGCGAAGTGTTATTCAAACAGATGTTGTTCAATTTGTAATCGCCATGGTTGCAACCCTGTTATTTGCATTTTTTATGGTACGTGAGGTTGGTGGTTTTGGCAATATGCTCGATAAACTAGTTGAATTGTATGGAACTGTAAAAACAGATCAATTTCTATCGTTTATGCCAACGGGAGGGGAATTAGTATTTCCTTTTTTAGTCATTATTAGCTTGCAATGGCTCTTTCAGATGAATAGTGATGGAACGGGATATATTGCTCAACGCTTAATGTCGACGAAATCCGAGGGTGAAGCCCGAAAAGCTGGATTGATATTTTCAGTTTTACAAATTCTGGTTCGAAGCCTTTTGTGGATGCCAATTATAATAGGTGTTTTAGTATTGTATCCTTTTGATTCAGCTGCTGTAGTAGATTCTGCATTTACAGCCAATCGTGAAATGACATTTGTTATGGCAATGAAAGATGTTCTGCCAAACGGAGTTCGTGGATTGATGCTTTTAGGAATGTTGGCAGCTTTGTCATCCACTATTAGTACACTGCTTTCATGGGGTGCGAGTTATTGGAGCAACGATATTTATAAAGGAATCATCAACGAAACTTGGTTGAAAAGAGATCCAAAACCCTCGGAGCAAATTTTAGTTGCCAGAGCGTCTAATTTTGTTGTTTTGATTTTCGCCTTAATAATTATGGGCTATATGGGATCGATTCAAGCAGCATGGTATCTTACTTTGCTGTTTGGTGCCGGTGTGGGTTCGGTACTGATACTTCGTTGGTTATGGGAAAGAATAAATATTTATTCAGAAATAGCCGCCATAGCATCATCGCTGATAATCGCTCCAATTATTCTTTATTATGTTGAGGAAGAGTGGCTCAAATTACTTATTATGTCAGTTTCATCAACTATAGTGGTAATTGTTGTTACCTATTTAACTCCTCCAACAGATAAAAAAGTATTAGCAGGTTTTTATAAACGAGTTGCTCCTTCGGGATATTGGAGGAAAACAGCCAAACATTTAGGCATTGACCCGAAAGAATCTGTAAGTGAACTTTGGGGAAATATGAAAGTTGTTGCTTTATCTTCTGTAACTATCTTTTTCCTTTTGGTAGGCATTTCTAAACTGTTTTTCCCTCAGTCTGATGAAAGCATTTATTTCCCAATTGCATTGATTCTGATTGGTATAGCTGCTTTCCCTTTTTGGTGGAAAAAAGCTTTGTAAGGAACACTTTTGTAGTATTGCCAGAATTGGTATTGGAATGTTTTTTATAACATATTAAATCAGGGCTTTATAGAAATATTAATTCATCATCAAACTAATAAAGAATGAAAATAAATCAATTAATTTTAATTAGTGCTATTGTGATGCTATTTGCATCCTGTAGTGAAATCAGCAATGTGCAACATATTACTTCACCTGATAATTCCATTGAGTTAGAATTTATGCTCTCGGAAGCAGGAAGGGTGGCTTATATTGTTAATTATAAAGAGCAAAAGGTTATTGATACATCTTATTTGGGTTTCTCATTTATTGATGCTATGCCGTTGGACCACAACTTTAAAATTTTAAAAACGAATCAAGTTACGGTTGATTATACTTGGGAATTGCCTTGGGGCGAACAAGTAGAAGTTAGAAATCATTACAACGAATTAATGGTTAATTTACAGGAAACCGATGCCCCAAACCGTCTGATGAATATTACATTTAGAGTATTTGATGATGGTATAGGCTTTCGATATGATTTTCCTTTACAGCAGAATCTAAGTGAGCTTAAAATAGCTGAGGAAAACACCGAATTTAATTTAACTAATGATTATACGGCTTATTGGATACCAGGTGATTGGGATATATATGAGCATCTTTATAATACAACTAAATTATCAAAAATAAACGCCATTAGTAAACGAAACCACCCAAATTTGAATTCAACATATATCCCTGTAAATGCAGTAAATACACCAGTAACAATGAAAGCCGATAATGGATTGTATTTGAGTTTTCACGAAGCAGCACTTATTGATTATTCAGGAATGACTTTAGGAGTTGATACATTGAACCTAAAGCTCAAAAGTGTTTTAGTTGGATCTGATAATACGGAATATAAAGTAAAGCGGGAATTACCATTTACTTCACCTTGGCGAACAATTCAAATTGCTGATAGGGCAGGAGATTTAATCGAATCTAAAATGATTTTAAATCTGAATGAGCCCAACAAAATTGGTGATGTGTCTTGGTTTAAACCTATGAAA
>JABMPH010000266.1 GCA_013203805.1 Bacteroidota bacterium
ATGGAACCATATGATTAAGGAATTTTATGGTCCGTTTCATTCTACAATAGAAAACACACAAGAAACATCAGGAAAGTTTAGTGGTGAACGCCTACTTGGAGTTGATCCTGAATCAGGAAAAAACATATTTGTTAAAATTGGACGTTTTGGCCCTCTTGCACAGATAGGTGAAACAGAATCGGAAGAAAAACCCAGATTTGCAGGCCTGAGAAAAAACCAAAGTATCGAAACAATAACCCTCGAAGAAGCTCTGAAATTGTTCGAATACCCTCGCAACCTGGGTGAGTATGAAGATAAAGAGGTGAGCGTGGCCATTGGAAGATTTGGGCCGTATGTAAAACATAATGGCTTGTTTATCTCCATTAAAAAAGATGATAATCCTGCATCCATAAAGATTGATAGAGCAATTGTTTTGATCGAAGAAAAAAGGAAAACTGAAAGGGAAAAAATAATCAAGGTTTTTCCTGAAGATGACAAAGTACAATTGTTAAATGGTAGATATGGTGCCTATATGGTTATTGATAAACAAAATTATAAATTACCAAAAGGAACCGATGCCGCAACATTAACGCTTGAGGAATGTTATAAAATTTCGAAGGATCCAAAAAATATGCCTAAGAAAAAATTCGGAAAAAAGAAAAAATAGTATTTACACAAACCTGGGTTTATAATTGCCGCAAATTCACAGATGAAATTATCAATTTGTGAATTTGTGGCTTTTTTGATTTTAGGAACCCCGTGACAAGAAAATATTTTATCTTCGTCCATCAATTTGCACTTAATAAACCAAGATGGACATTAGCACATATCTCGATCCAATTAACATCGAAAAATTCCAATTATCTGATGATACAGGTCGCTACCGAATGTCGGAAGTAATTGATAGTTATGTTGATGAAATAAATTTTCCGGATCTTGACAAAGTTAATGTTGCAATAATTGGTGTTGGTGACGATAGAGCAACTTTAAATAAAGGTTGTGATAATGCTCCCGATGAAGTACGTAGATGGTTTTACGGACTGTTTTCTCACTGGAATAGTATCAACATCGCAGATATTGGTAATATTAAAAAAGGTCATCAAATTGACGACACATATTTCGCATTAAAAGAGGTGGTTTCAGAACTCCTAAAAAACGATATTGTTGCTCTAATAATAGGTGGAGGTCAAGATCTCACCTATGCAAATTATCTTGCATACGAAAATATTGGCAGGGTAATTAACATTGCTTCTGTTGACCCTGTTTTCGATCTTGGTCATGATGAACATGAGTTAAATAACAAATCCTACCTTAGCCATATTATTCTTCATCAACCAAACTTTCTATTCAACTTTACGAACATCGGTTATCAAACATATTTTGTTGATCAGGATTCGCTTGTGCTGATGAAAAATCTGTATTTCGACACAAACCGACTCGGTAATATAAAAGCAGATATGGAAGAAGTTGAGCCAATGGTACGCGATGCTGATATATTAAGCATCGATATTTCCAGTATTAAACATGGTGATGCTCCTGCTGTTGATAAAGCAATGCCAAATGGTTTCACAGGAGATGAAATGTGCAGAATTTGTCGATATGCGGGTATGAGCGATAAACTTACAAGCATTGGCTTTTACGAATTAAATCCTTCGTTTGATGATAATGGGCAGGCAGCACATTTATATGCTCAAATGATGTGGTATTTTTTGGATGGATTTTCAAATCGTCGAAACGACTTCCCGGAAAATGATAGCCAGGATTATGTTAAGTTCAAAGTTCAGATAGATAATTTTGAAGAAGAACTTGTTTTCCTTAAAAGCAAAAAAACCGATCGATGGTGGATGATCGTAAGCGCTGAAGATATGGTTAACCAAAAATACAAACGCCATCAATATGTGCCTTGCTCTTATGATGATTACCAAACAGCTCTCAACCACGAAATCCCCGACAGGTGGTGGAAAGTGCAACAGAAATTGATGTAAATCAAACCTAACTCCAATGGAAGATATTAAATTTTATGTTGATTATGTTTCAGATATAGTTGAAGGTATTGGTGTACTAACAATATTTTTTGGAGCATTGTATTCTCTAATCGTTTTTTTTATTTCTGTAAGCAAAAAGAAACCCAATAGTTATATTATGTTACGACAAACTTTGGGTAAGTCAATATTACTTGGGTTAGAGATTCTTATTGCAGCCGATATCATGGCAACAGTTGTAGCTGAACCAACTCTTAAATCAGTATATATACTTGGGTTAATTGTATTAATTCGAACTTTCTTAAGCTTATCACTACAGGTTGAAGTGGAAGGTAGATTTCCCTGGCAAAAAGTAACTAAGAAGGATTAAAATATAAACAGTAGTTACTATATTACTAACTTCGTGCCAAATAATACTCAACCTTATGAAAATAAATCTCTCATTAGCCCTATGCTTAATTCTTTTTCTAAGTTTAACAACAAGTATTGCCCAGGATGTTAAATTGCCTGAAA
>JABMPH010000267.1 GCA_013203805.1 Bacteroidota bacterium
GGTGCCACCCGGGATCGAACCAGGGACACATGGATTTTCAGTCCATTGCTCTACCTACTGAGCTATGGCACCATCAATTTTGGTGGCGCAAAAGTACACATTTTTTCTATTTATCAAAAAAAATCATAAAAATTTACAACACTCTTATTCCTTAGTTATATTTTTGTTGTTTCTAAAACTGAAATTTGAAATTAGTTGTTGACATAGGTAACTCATTTACTAAGCTTGCCGTTTTTGAAAATGATGATATTATCGATTTTCAAATAATTGAAAGATTAGATATATCTTATCTTAAATCAATAATTTTAAAATTCCCAAAAATCACATACTCAATTATTTCAAGTGTCGCAAAACATGACGATCAACTTTTTCATGTTCTTGCAAAGCAGGGGACTACAATTGAGCTAACCCATGGAACAATTGTTCCTTTTACTAATAGATATTCCACTCCAAAAACTCTTGGAAAAGATAGAATTGCAATTGCTTCGGCTGCTGTAACGTTGTATCCTGGAGAAAATGTACTTATTATTGATATAGGAACCTGTGTTACATACGATCTTATTTTAAGTAAAGGGGAATATTTAGGTGGCGGAATTAGTCCGGGATTAGAAATGAGATTCAAATCATTAAATAATTTTACACATGGTTTACCGTTAGTAAGTTTGCAGGATTGTAGTCCTGAAATTGAACTTGTAGGAAACTCAACATCGAAATCGATAATTTCAGGTGTTGTTAATGGTTTACAAATGGAAGTTGAACACACTATTAATCAATATAAAATGAGGTACAATCCTTTAATAACGGTGATTAGTGGAGGTGATTATAAATATTTTGAAAAATTGGTAAAAATTAACATCTTTGCAACCCCTAATATTGTGGTACGGGGATTAAAAAACATCCTTGATTTTAATGAAAAAAAATAAAATATTTATTTTACTGTTTATTATTGCCGCTAGTGCTAATATTCAGGCTCAAACAGGCATAAATTCTCCATATTCACGATATGGTTTGGGGAAGCTTTACAATGCAAATCAAAACACAATCTCAAAGTCGATGGGTGGCCTTGGAATAGCCATTCATAACCCAACTGCTTTTAATCCCTCAAACCCTGCTTCATATGGGTCATTGGATTCAGCATCATTTTTGTTTGAGGTAGGGGTTAATGCTAGCTTCACTAACTTAAAAACAACAACACTTTCTGAAAATGGTTACGATGCTACATTGAGTTACATTTTTGCCGGCTTCCCAATTAACAGATGGTGGAGGTCAGGAATTGGTATTATGCCTTTTAGCAAGATTGGTTATAACGTTGAAGTTAAGGTAGAAGTTGAAGATTTTAGTGATGTGGTTCATTCATTTACCGGTGACGGTGGTTTAAACAGAGTTTTTTGGGGTAACGGTTTTAATATCACAAAAAATTTCAGAGCTGGGGTAGATATTACTTATTTATTTGGACAAACTTCACGATCCAGCATGATTTACTATCCCGACTCAGTTTATATATTCGGAACAAAAGTTGAAGAATCAATACATGTTGGTGATTTTATTTTTGATTACGGAATTCAATACGACTTCAATATAAATGATCGAACCCAGGCAACAATTGGGTTAATCTATGCAAATAAAATTAATCTCAACTCAAAAATAAGCTACCTTTCTAAAACCGTTTCTGGTGGATATAATAACGAAATTGAATATGTAAAAGATACAATAGAGTACAGACCGGAAGAAAAAGGCACAATTACTTATCCTGGAAAATTTGGTATTGGCCTTGCCATTAGAAATGGTGATAATTGGCTTATCGGTGCTGATTTTGAATATCAAAAATGGGATGAGTTTACTACATTTGGTATTAAAGATTCTCTGTCGAATTCATGGAGAGTTGCCTTTGGGGGAAAATTTACACCAAAACACACAAACATTTCTTCATTGTTTAAACGTATCACTTACAGAGCTGGAGCAAGATATAAGCAATCGTATCTAAAATTTTATGGAAAACCCATTAATGACTTTGGCATAAGTTTTGGATTTGGTTTCCCATTAAAGAATTCGAAAACAGGAATTGATTTAGGCATGGAAATTGGTAGAAGAGGGACAATGGACAACAATTTAATACAGGAGAACTTTTTTAATTTATCTCTGGGGGTATCAATACAGGAAAATTGGTTCCAAAAACGTAAATATCGATAGTTATCAATAATTATATTATTATGAAATTAAAATCTGTAATATTAACACTAACACTCTTTACCGGACTTTCAATGCTTGTTTCTGGACAAGCCATTTCGTTTGAAGCAAAAGATGATATTCCAAAATATGGAAACGATAGCGTCGAATGTGTTAAAAACCTTTCTTTATACAGAGGTTCATATAAGCAATGGAAGCAGGCTGGAAAAAAAGGCGATGCCATAAACGACGCCATAAAATATTGGAGAAAAGTTCTAAACGATTGTCCAACAGCTACAGAAAATCTTTATGTTGATGGTGTAAACATGATTGAATACCGCATTAAAAAAGCAAAAAAAGCATCATTGAAAGAAGGCCTTATTGACACTCTTATGATGCTATACGATATGCGAATTCATTATTTTCCGTTACATTATAAAACAGGAGACTCACAAGTTGGTCAAATTTTAGGAAGAAAAGGTGTTGATTATTATCAACTCGATCCTTCAAAAAATTACTTAAAGGCGTATGAAATACTCGGCGAATCAATTAAACTTGACAAAGAAGATGCCGGAGGCCCTGTTTACATTTATTATTTCAGATCGGTTACCAAGATGGCACAAAAAGGCGATACCGACACCACAGAAGTTGTTGATGCATATGACATGATCAGTGATTATGTTGATGCCAACATACTTAAGTATCAAAAAGCCGGATTATCAGAAGACGAAGAAGATTACCTCAACATAAAGGGAAACATTGAAAATACATTTCAACCATTTGCAAATTGTAACGATTTGGTTAGGATTTACAAAAAGAAATATAATGCAAATCCTAAGAATGTTGACTTATTGAAAAAGATTACAAACCTTCTAGATAAAAAAGATTGCATCGACTCACCGCTTTATTTTGACGCAACTGTAGGTCTTTACAAACTTGAACCATCTCCCGAGTCGGCATATTTAATTGGCAAAATTTTACTGAAAGACGGAAAGTATAATGAAGCTATCCCATATCTTGAAGAAGCAATTAAAATGGAGAATGAGAGTAAAGCCTATAAAGCTCTTATATTCCTAGCTGAAGATTTTAGAGCACTGAAATTATATGAAAAATCAAGAACCATTGCTCTTAAAGCGGCTAAGCTTAACCCCAATGCCGGAAAACCATATTCAATAATTGGTGATTTATATGCTCTAAGTGCAAAAGATTGTGGCGATGATGACTTAACACGTAAGGTTGCATATTGGGCAGCGGTTGACAAATATAAAGAAGCAAAAGCTATTGAATCTGATTTAGCCGAATCGATGAACAAAAGCATTAATTCATATCAAAAGTATTTTCCAGCTACAGAGTTATTGTTCTTTCACAATCTGAACGAAGGAGATAGCTACACTGTTGGATGCTGGATTAACGAAGTTACAACTGTACGAGCTGCTAAATAGTTTATAAAAGAAATCATATGTTTTCATATTTCATAAAAAGCATCATTTTGGCAATTGCCGGAATGATGCTTTTTTCTTGTGAAAATTCTATTTCCCGAATAAACGAATTAGCTCTTGAAGAAGACACCCTTGCCGCAATAACCACATATGATATTATATATGAAAGATCAGATTCAGGATTTGTTCAGGTTAAGCTATCTAGTCCTTTGATGAAAAGATTTTTAGGCAAAGATGAGTATAATGAATTTCCAGATGGTTTCGAGATCATCTATTATGATAATACTGGAAAAGAAATATCATATATTTCAGCTAATTATGGTATTGATTATCAGCAAAGAAAATTGATGAATGCTCGATACAATGTTATTATAAAAAACTATGATACTAACGAAGAATTATATACTGAGAACTTAGTTTGGGATAAAAAAGCAAAGCTAATTAGGTCAAATACCTTCGTGAAACTTATAATGCCCGACAAAACAATTTTTGGTGATAGCATGTGGGCAAACGAATCTTTTACCGAGCACGAAATATTTAATATAAAGGGAGAGTTTGATGTTAATGAAGATACTATATCGCAAAAATAAGTTTCAAGTTACCAAAGTGTCAGTTCATATATCCCATAATACCTCTTCTATAAACTTAAAGAAATCAATATTTTAATCACACCAAATGCTATATTTATTACTATTTTTGCACTTTAGATACTTATGAGCACAAACGGGCTAATAATAATATTTTCACTGATACTATCTGGGTTTTTTTCAGGGATGGAAATTGCTTTTGTAAGCTCAAACCGACTAATGCAGGAACTCGACCTTAAACGAAAGGTTATTCCAGCACGCATTCTTTCTGCATTTTACAATAACCCCTCACGCTTTATTGGGGCTTTATTATTGGGCAATAATGTTGCCCTAGTAATATATGGTATTGCGGTGGCAAACATGCTTGAACCAATAATTATCAACCTACTTCCCGCTGGATTTTCTAGTGAATATATTATACTATTAATACAAACACTTTTTTCAACATTACTGATATTAATCGTTGCGGAGTTTATTCCAAAAGTATTATTCAGGATAAATCCAAATACAATCCTTAAAGCCTTTGCACTTCCTGTTTGGATGTTTTACTATGCATTTTATCCAATAATTCTTATATACATAGGAATAAGTGAAATCATTCTAAGGAGTATCTTCAGGGTTAAACTTGCAAACGAATCATACTCATTTAGTGCCATTGATCTGGAAGAATATGTAAAAGATTCACTCCCAGATAATGAGACTCGAGAAGACGTAAATCAGGAAATCCAGATGATTCAGAATGCGATTGATTTCAAGCATGTTAAATTACGCGAATGTATGGTTCCCCGAACCGAAATAGTAGCTCTTGAAATAAATCAAAATTTAGATGAATTCCGAAAACTATTAATGGAAACAGGGCACTCAAAAATATTTATTTACGAAGATTCTATCGATCACATTGTTGGATATGTTCATGTATTTGACCTATTTCACAACCCTAAATCGATAAGGGAAATTATTAGGGAGATCGATCCCTATCCTGAAACAACAACCGCCAGAGAATTATTGCGGAATTTCATTGAAAACCATAAAAGTGTAGCGATTGTACTTGATGAATTCGGTGGAACATCAGGTATTGTTACGATGGAAGACGTTATTGAAGAAATATTTGGGGAAATAGAAGATGAGCATGATCAAGATAAAGATATTGAAAAACAAGTATCTGACAATACTTTTATCTTTTCTGCCCGCCTTGAGATTGATTATCTAAATGAAAAATATAAATTTAACTTCCCCGTACTTGATGATTACGAAACACTTGCCGGTTTTGTAATTCATAATTATAATAGTATACCTATAGTGAACCAAAAAATAAAGGTAGGCCAATATCTGTTTACCATTCTAAAATCAAGCGGAAATCGCCTTGAAGAAGTCAAAATGGAAATTCGTCAATAACCCTTTCTAAGTCTCAATATAATTATTGACCATAATTATCAGAAAAATATTTCTATTTCCTAATATGTAATATCTTTAATTTAAATGCGTTACACATTGTATCTTTCAAAATATAAAGCATCTGTTAAGCTTCTTGTTTTTGGAATTATATTTGCATAGCTTTTAAGTAAAAAAACAATTAATAGAATTACTTTGTTTAATAATAATCCTTTCATTAGTTTATTAACAGTACCTTGGTTATTGATTATTTGCTTATTCCCCACTTGGCTTAATGCCACTACTTTACAAACATATTTTGAATTAGTTCCCGATTCTCTGGTTACAAAACTTGATTCTATTTCTTTTGCAAGAGGCGACACATTAGTATATAACGACACAATTATAGGGGATACAATAATTTCAACCAGCATATCAGGCGATACTGTAATTCAAGAAAATGCAGCTCGTACACGAATTGATGCAAAAGTTGAAAGGTTTGCCAAGGATTCAATTGTACAGGATATTGCAAATAGAAAAATATTTCTTTTTGGAGAAGCAGTAGTTAATTACGACGATATTACTCTTAAAGCCAACTATATCGAAGTTGACCTGATCAACAATACAGTTTTTGCAGCAGGTACCAAAGATTCAACGGGAAAGATGATTGGGAAGCCCGAATTTACTCAAGGTGATCAAACATTTAAGTCAAGCACCATGACTTACAATTTCGACTCAAAAAAAGGAATGATTACCGATGTATTGACAGAAGATGGAAATGGGTTTCTTCACGGGCAAACTGTTAAGAAACTTGAAGATAATACAGTTAATATTTTGCATGGAACCTATACTACATGTAATCTTGAGGAAAATCCTCACTTTGGGTTTAATTTTAAAAAAGCACGGGTGATTCCTGATTCAAAAATTGTTACAGGACCTGCATATATGGAGATTGAGCAAATGCCAACTCCCTTAGGTCTTCCTTTTGGCTTTTTCCCAAACAAAACCGGACAAACATCAGGGATTGTAATACCTACTTTTGGTGAATATACTAACAGAGGATTTTACCTTGAAGATGGTGGATATTATTGGGCCATAAATGAATATATGGATCTAACTGTACTGGGAGATATATATTCGCGTGGTGGCTGGGGTATTAAACCACGTTTCAGGTATAAAAAAAGATATAAATATAGTGGCGATATTAACCTAGGTTATGCAGTAAATGTTGTAGGTACTAAGGGAGCACCCGATTTTGCAAAGAGTACTGACTTTAAAGTCAGATGGTCCCACAGGCAGGATCCAAAAGCCCGCCCGAACAGTACATTCACAGCAGACGTTAATATTGTGAGTGGCAACTATGTTAAATACAATGTGGTTTCAACTGAAGATTTTCTCTCTAACGAATTCCAGTCGAGTGTAGCATATCAAAAAAACTGGGGAGGTAAGTATTTTATGACAATTAATGGAAGTCATCGTCAGAATACAAAAACTCATGTAGTTGATGTTAACCTTCCAGAATTAACATTTACCGTTAACAGATTTTATCCCTTAAAGGGAAAAGGGAGTGGTAAAAAGCGGTTTTATGAAGAGCTAAGTGTTTCATACTCAATGAATGCAAAAAATACAATAAACACAGCAGATTCCGTGTTATTCGATCAGTCAACCCTTGAAAATGACATGCAGTCGGGAGCAATACACAAAATTCCCATTAGCCTGCCACTTAAAGTATTGAAATACTTTACACTTAGCAATTCTATCAATATATCCGATAGGATGTATAGTAAAAGCATAAGAAAATCATGGGAAAATGACACTACCTATGTTGGAGGTGATACAATTGCCCCAGGAGTATTAATTGACACAATACCGGGGTTTAGAAATGCCTTTGACTATAGCTTCAGCACCTCACTTGGCACCAAGCTATTTGGAATGGTTGGCTTAAAAAAAGGACCAATACGTGCAATAAGGCATGTGTTAACTCCAAGCATAAGCTTTTCATATTCCCCCGATTTTACAAGCGAAAATTATGGTTATTTTGGAACTTATACTGATGGTGAGGGGGATGAGATTCAATACTCCCAATTTGAAGGTAGCCTTTTTGGGTCGCCGTCAGGTGCCGAATCGGGAAGGGTTGGTTTTACTCTTGGCAACAACCTCGAAATTAAAATCCCATCAAAAAAAGATACAATAACAGGTTTAAGGAAAATCAAACTGATAGAAAGTTTTACTATTTCAGGCAATTATGATCTGGCAAAAGATTCGATGAATATGTCAAAGATTACAATGTCAGGCCGGACAACACTTTGGAAAAATCTAAACATACAGTATGGTTCTATCTGGGATCCTTATGCAAAAGATTCTGCAGGGTTTAGTATTAATGAATACGAATGGAATGTTAACCGCAGACTGCTACGCCTTGATCAAACAACATGGCGTTTGAGTTTTGGATTTAAACTTGGCGATACTGACTTTAAAAAGAAAGAAAAACCAGAAGGAGCCACAGATAGTGAAATAGATGAAATAAACAACAACCCCGGCGATTTTGTCGACTGGAGCATCCCATGGTCGATAAACTTAAACTATAATTTCACGTACACCAATAATCTTGACTATATTAACTATGTAAAGATTCCAAAAGAAACTATAGTCCAAACCCTCTCCTTTAACGGACAGGTAAACATAACACCCAAATGGAAGTTTACATTTAACTCTGGCTGGGATTTTACCAGCAACAAACTTTCGTATACTACCATTAACCTTTATCGTGATTTGCATTGCTGGGAAATGCGGTTTAGCTGGACGCCATTGGGTATTCGCCAAAGCTGGAATTTCTCCATTAACGTTAAAGCCTCAATATTGCAGGATTTAAAACTTAATAAGAAAAAGGATTTTAGAGATTATTAGAATTATAAACTTAAATCCATTTACCGAAAAACATTACTTTTGCCCATTCCCGAAAATTATCGGAATAATGGCCCCATAGTTCAAGGGATACCCGCCCGAACGTGCCGTTCGGTACGGGCGGGGAATATAAGTTTCCTACCAACTCGAATGATGTATTATACTTATGTAATCTATAGTGATAAATTTTCACATTACTACAAAGGGCATTGTGAAAACCTTGAGAAAAGATTAAAGGACCATAATCAAGGTAAAACAAAAAGTATTAAATCGTACATACCTTTTCGGATAGTTTATTTTGAAGAGTTTACCACCAGACTAGAGGCTATTGCTCGTGAGCGCTATTTCAAAACTGCTGCTGGCCGGAGATTTCTCAAAAAAGTAATCAGAATATGATTTATATGATAAATCAACTCCATCAGTGATAGAATTAGTATAGTTCAAAAACCAAAGATTTTGCGAAAAAATATTACTTTTGCCCACTATCGTAAATAAGCGGGATAATGGCCCCATAGTTCAAGGGATAGAATAGAAGTTTCCTAAACTTTAGATACAGGTTCGAGTCCTGTTGGGGCTACCAAAGTGGAAGATTCAATTTCCAAATAAATCATGGAAGGAATCTTAAGCATACTGGCAAGTTTATTCCAATATCTGGATCAATTACTTACTACAAACCGGTATCCTACTCCTCTAATGTTTACGATCTTTATATTAGGGTCTTGCTTTAATTTTTTGCGTAGCTTAGAAATAGAAACATCCAATGTTCTGCCAATATAATCGCCTTCATCCTTCCATACTACATTTAAAATGTGTTCGCGCTCCAAAGTTTCATTTTCATTGATACAAAGTAACTCAAGTAAGTCAGCCTCCTTGCTTGATAATTCTTCTTCCTCTCCATTAAGGATCAGCTTCATGCCTTTTTTATCAAAATAGAATTGACCAATAACAATCCAATTAGGATTAAGTGTTGATGTAATCTTTTTCTTACGGAAATAAATCACAGTCCCAACTATAATTGAAGCTAAGATCAACACATAAATTATTGTCACTCCCGACTGGTTAGTATCTTTTTTTTCAGGTATCTCAGTTTCAACTTTTCCAAGAAAGGTAAAATAAAACTTATAACAACCTTTGGGTAGAGGCCTCGATTTGCAAGGTATTAAATCATTGGTAGTAGAATGATCCTCCTCAAAACTGTATACTACTTCATTCGTTTCACAGGATTCTACCTCCATAATGTAGCCGTTTTTTATGTTGTTTTTCTCAAAAATTTTGAATGCGAAAAATGAAAGTAGGTCTGGTTCAATTGCAAAGTCATTCTCAAATTGAATGCTGTATCTGTCATCTACTTTTTGTATTGGTAGAATACGAGAAATACTATCACCCATCTGTAACAAAAACTCATGTCCAACCATACGTAACACAACTTTCATGTGCTGCTCTTCCAATTTTTTCTGAGCCTGGCATGTAAGCGTGATAGTTCCTAGAAAAACAAAGACTATGATGTATTGCTTCAGTTGAATCCACATAATGCAACAAATCTACCCGAAATAACTATGTAAAAGAAATGGGAGTAAATTAAATTACATTCATTTTACGTTATTTTACATTCAAAAACATAATCAATCTGCATCCTTGCATAGTTTTGTAGCTTAATTCATAAAAACATAAAGCTATGACCAGAATAACAATTATTTTTTTGTTGCTAACCATTATAGGTTGTGCGACTGTTGAGTGTGAACAGGAAGAAAAACCAACGAAAAAAGCTCCCCACAAATATGGTGGTTGGTATTGTCCCGACAATTTAAATGGCTTTCCACCTGTAGATATATATGATTGGAAAAATGTAGCTGTAGTTAGCGGAAGACTTCCTACAAAAGAAGAAACACAAAATGGCATCTCTCTAATGTATATTGATATTGAAGAATATCCTACTGCCAAAGCACTGGATATTGAATTACCAAAACTGGCCACTTATTATAACGAATACACAAATAAGAATCAATACGTAATTATTATTCAAACTATAGACATTGATGGAGATTCGATCGTTGGCTTTCGATATTTAAATGGAGGAAATGGAAGCGCGCGATTCAATGAGGTTGAGTTTTTGTCTGCAAAAGAAATCGAAAGTGTTCCTTCTTCGAATTTTGTCTCGCATAGCATAAAAATTAATGCTACACAAGATGAAATTTGGAGAGTTCTTACAGAAGCAGAATATCTAAAAATGTTGCAACCAACTTTTATTGGTAATGTTTTTTCAGTAATTGGTTGGAGAGAACAATCAAATATAAATTATTATTACCCTCTTTCTGGTGTCTTAACTTCTGCCTTTGCAGATAAATTATTTGGCAGTTACTACGTACAAAACGACTATCTAATTGATGGTAATCCATACGTAGAAAAATTTCTTTTGCTAGAAAACAAAGAAGAAAACTATACTAAGTTAAAAATAGTATGTGGGCCATTTCAAAACGATTTTGAAACGCAACAAAAAATACTACAAAACTGGGCAAAGAAGGTAAAAGAGCTCAGCCAGAAATAGAAAGTTTTAAAGGATCAACCATCTAATAATGTGGACTTGTATTGCCTTCCCTACTCAGCGTAGTCTCCAGACTACGCTTAAGAGTCTGTTTATCTCCTGATAAATTACAAGCTAGCCACAGTTATTATTCAAAAACAATTTTCTTAGTTATTACCGTTGTTCCTGTTTTAACCAATACAAAATAAATTCCTTTGGGGAAATAAGTGAAATCAATCTGGTTTGTATAACTGCCATTCTCAGAATGCATTTGACCTCCAAATAGTTGTTGTCCTTTTATGTCAAGCACGACTAACGAAAAAACCTCATCTTTAATTGTTATAATGCTTATATTAAAAATGCCTGATGAAGGATTTGGAAACACTTCTATGTTAATAGCATTATTTTCATTCTCCGCTATATCGGTGCATGGATCAATAATCAAGGTTAGAGCATCAGTATCTTCACCGAGACATGGTGCCTCAGAATGAGCATAAAGAGAAAGCACAACTGACCCCTCAATTATGTCCTGGTTACCTGGCGTATATATAGCATTTTCCATGGTGGTATCATTAAAAAATCCATCTCCTGAAGTTGACCATATTAGTGAATCTCCAAAATCAATGGTAGGTTGGGTTATAAATGATTCATCTTTACAGATAAGTGTATCATTCCCTGCATCAAGTATCATATTAGTAACGATATCAACATGAATTGTATCAGCATCTTCCATTTCTGGTTGATAACCATTGGCAGTGAGAATTAATTCAAAATACCCACTATCGATGTCCTGTTGTCCTCGTATATATATCGGATTAAGTGTTGTGGGATTCATTAAATTGCCATCTCCCAGAGATGTCCACAATTGTGATGTGGTATTTTCCACACTACCTTGCGCTAAAAAAGGATAGTCAATACAAACATTCGTGTCGGAGCCTGCATTAGCAATAGGCGGTAATAGTTCTCCATTTAAACTAAAGGATGCGATTCGTGTTGCCCAGGCAGATTGGATGTACTCCTGTGTAAACCAGAAAGTAGTATCATCAACAGGGTCAACCGACATATATGAATAATCGCCCCATCTGGCACTACCTGTTTGTGAACCACCGCCACCAATAATTGTAACTTCTTCCACATCCATTTCACCAAGAGGTGTTGATTCAGAACGACCTGTGTACCTAATTGAAGGAAATAAATCTTCACCTGTAACTGAGTAACCAAGAGCAATGTCTCCATTTGCATTCATTGCCAACGATGCCATCCATCTGCTTAAACCATCTTCAGGTGCATATGTTCCTTCCTGATACAAATACCACTGGGTTTGCCCCACATCTTTCCTTAATTCATACCAACGAACACCTGCCCTATCTCCAAGTTTTACTGTGTGATTAATTGTCATTGATTCATAGGCGCCAAAATTTCTATACTTTAATGGGTACATTGAATATTTCGACAACGGATCAAGCTTTTGAGTAGTATTTGGTTGGGGTAGTTGATTTCTATCACCTGGGTCGAAAAAGTCAAAGGGAGTTACTACTATGTCATCCCATAACATGAAACTTGAATTTGCAGGATTATTCCAATCAACTTCAAAACTAAACACTTCCAATGTTTGAGGGATTCCATATTTATTAAGGTTTACAACCCAGTTAGGTGATCCTGTTGGAGGAAGGGTTATCCCATCAAAATCAGAAGTATTGGTTCCATATAGATTTGGGAATGGTCCAAATTCAACCACTCTTGCATTCGGGCTTCCTATCAACATTGAATCTTTTTCAAATGCAACTATTGTTGATCCTGCATAACCTCCATCAAACATATTGTAGGTTGCATAATAACCATCTGGCCAACTACTAAATTTTGGATAATCATTAAAAATACTGTATTGAAAAGCATAGCGATAATACGCTCCCAATGGATCGGGTGTTTCACTAATAGCAATGAGCTCCCAATATGTTCCATCACTGGTATTAACAGCAAACTGAGTGGCTACCCAACGATCTTCTATTTCGTCATAAATTACAATTGGATCTCCATCATTTGTTCCGGTCCAAGAACCAATAAATCCACTCCACAGAGTACTATTATCAACCGGGCCATAAAGCAAATTACCTTCTTTATCCCAAATTGCAAACGAAACGTTTACCATTTGAAAATAATGATTCGGGCCAACATCCCCATCTGTATCAGGTGGTGTTAAAGCAGTTATTCTTCCAACTCCTGCAAAGTTTTGTATCGGACCATTAACACTCCTGCTACCCATAGTTTTCTGCTGAGCCAAATCTTTATCAGGCTTTGTAAATTCAGCAAACAACTCACTCTCATCGCGTTCATCGTTTTGAACAATATCATCTTTCCAGCTTCTGTTTCTCTCACCTGGCAACACAATTTTCATGTTTTTTAGTGGTGGTGTTTTATCAGCATAAACTGCCTTTCGTACTTTTGGTTGGATTGAATTATAGTTTTGACCAATGGCTGTTATGGTTACCATAACCATTATTAGAATTGAAGTAGTTATTTTCCAGTACATTAATGTAGATTTAGAAGTGATGATCGATCGTTAATTCTTTTTATACAACTCACAAATATAATATAATATGAAAGCTTTTATCATCATATGAAATTTTTCACAAACCTTCAGGAAACTATTTATTGTATAATTGCATATAAGTAAAAGAGTACGAAACTATTTTTATTCAATTTGAATATAATAATTTAGCTCAATATCATTAATCGGCAATAGTGCAATCTTACGAATCGAAAATCATTAGTAAGTGTTTGAGAAATAATACTCAGGCACAGAAGGCTTTATACGATATGTATAAGGTGAAGTGGTTTATGATTTGTTTAAGATATGGGAATAATAAAAGCGAAGCCGAAGATATGCTTCAAGAGGGATTGATTAGCATTTTCAATAATATTAAACAATTTGACTCTAAAAAAGCTGAGTTTTCATCATGGTCGAACAAAGTAATGGTTAATGCATCATTACAATATTTAAGAAAATGGAAGAAATGGGATTTCACCCAAAGCACCGATGATTACGAAAATCAAATTGTATATCATGAAGATGTTTTTGATACTCTTGGTGCCAAGGAACTTACTCAGCTTGTACAAAAACTTCCCGACGGATACAGAATTGTTTTTAACATGTATGTAATTGAAGGTTATAAGCATAAAGAGATAGCTGAGATATTAAATATTTCGGAAAACACTTCAAAGTCTCAACTACTAAAAGCAAAGAAGATGTTGCGTAATCAATTGGAAACAGTCTTAAAATATTAATTAATTATGGCTGACAACTTAGAATCATTTTTTAAAAAGCATCTTACAGATGAAACTTCGGGAGGAGATGATTGGAATATGCCTTCCGATAGTGTTTGGGAAAATGCGCTTCCGCAGATACAGAAGAAAAGCGGAGTTTTTATTCCATGGAAATACCTTTATTTACTGGGTCTAATTTCCATTGTTGGATTTGCCATTGTATTATACTCCTGGAATTTTCAAAATACTAATACTATAGCTAATAATGATATTACTGAATTAACTACAGATAACATAAATCAATACCAAACATTAAAAACGATTGTAATTTCTGACTCCATTGAAAAAGAAGATATTGTAAAAAATGAAATTACTGAGAATAATGTTATTGACAAAGATGAAAAAACAAGTGAAAAATTAACAAACAATACTGATAGAAAAGTTTTGGCTGAAACCATAATTGAGAATATTTCAAAGAAAATCCCCGAAGTCATTTCAATTGAAGACAATACTAAAAAAGCATCTTCCGATACAGAAACAATTATCAACACGAAAGTACAAGATGAATTAAATACAATCACTCTTGAAGATATTTCATTAGAACAGACAATTAGTTTAGCTGATTCTACTATAAATCCATCATCTGAAAATAATATTGCCGATGTCCCTGAAATAGTCGATATTGGAGTACCACCTCATGAAGATGAATTTGTAGAGTCAAGGGAAAATACCAAGAAACAAAAAAAGAAAATTGAACCTATTGAGCTCAAAGGAAAGATTGGAGTAGGTATATACTTTTCGCCAACAATAACTTCAACTTATCTTAGAGGTGAAAAAATTAACGGAGTAATGAATGCTGCCCCGGTTTTTCTGTATTCAGTAAACTATGGTCTGGAAGTAAAATATCATATATCGAACAAACTGGCAATTGTAGGGGGCATTGGCAGATCGGGAATTAAGAGCTGGTCAAAATCTTTGGTCGATTTTAATTATAACACTTCCACTGAAAATACGATGCCAACCGGCGAAAAAGAAAATTCATCGCCAATACCCATGCCCACTCCATTCGGAGAAATTAATACAGAAGTTACATATCGCTTTTCCGGATCTGATGAGATTCCAGATGGCGAAATAATGCAATCAGAACTTGAAATACATCAGTATGTGAGATATTTATCAATTCCATTAGGTGTTGAATATAATATCTTCAATAGCTCAAGACTTTCCTGGTTTGCCGAGGGAGGTTTAGGATATAATCGTGCCATGCAAGATGCTACAGAGTTTTCTTCAAGGATAATTCATACTGGAGAAGACATGAATGTATTTGGTGAGGAAATGACAAGCCATCCCACATATAAAAATTATTACCTCAATTATTATATTGGTGCAGGGCTATCCTACCCTTTTTCCAAGTTGATTCACACAAACGCCTCCTTCAGGTACATGGGCAATATAACCAATATTAACATACAGGATAATATGTCAACCAATGTACATGGTCTCAATCTAAAAATAGGGATAGTCTATTTTTTTTAAACTCCAGGCAACTATTTCCCCTTCGTTTTCATAATCACTTTTGAAAGTATAATTTTTTAATAAATAATAATGAAAATGAAAAGAACACAATTGATTTTAATTGCCTTGATAGGTTTAATAGTAATCTCATCATGTAAAAAAGACAATGACCCGGAACCGGCAACAATGAAAAGCATAACCTTAAACCTAACCGGGTTAGAAGATTTAGGCTCAGACTTTGTATACGAAGGGTGGCTTATTGTGAATGGTGCACCGGTATCTTCAGGAACATTTATGGTAGATGATATGGGTGCATTATCCAAAACAAGTTTTGAGTTATCAGCAACTGATGTTGACAATGCAACAAAATTTGTTCTCTCAATAGAACCTAAATCAGATAGTGATCCAGCACCTTCTGCCACAAAAATATTAGCAGGGGATTTTTCCGGAAATGCTGCCTCAGTAAATATTGCACCTGTAGGTGATTTTATGAGTGCTGCCGGAAAATATATTCTTGCCACTCCAACTAATGGTGCTGACACTGATGAGAAAAGTGGAATCTGGTTTCTGGATTTAGCAACCGGAGCACCTACCGTAGGGTTAACACTTCCAACACTTCCAGAAGGCTGGAAATACGAAGGATGGGTAGTAATTAACGGACAACCTGTTACAACAGGCAAATTTACAAATACTTCAGCAACCGACGAAGCAGCTCCATTTAGCAGTAGTGAACCATTGCCTGATGTTAATGGTGCCAATGGTTTTTTTCCTGGTGAAGACTTCTTATTAAATGCTCCTTCAGGTTTGACATTCCCAACTGATATTGCCGGAGGTACTGCTGTAATTAGTATTGAGCCTGTACCAGATAACAGCCCCGGTCCATTTACACTAAAACCTTTGGTTCATGCAATTCCCGCTTCAGCAACTGATCATATGGTTTATGATATGGGACAAAATCTGAGCTTCCCAATGGGAACTGTTTCCAGATAAGATAAGTAATTATAATTTTTAGGTTAGATGGTGCATGGATAATTCTGTGCGCCATTTTTTTATCTCTTGTAGTTATATAACTTTAAAAAAAACAAAAAGAAGGATCCCAAATTTCTTCAGAATCCTTCAGCAACTATAACCAAATTTTAAAGGTTCATCACCTATCCAATTCGATAATAGTTCATTTATTTAATATCCTCTAAAAATTGTTTTGTAAGAGCTATTGAAATCCCTTCTGAAATGGTTGTAATTTCTTCAATAAAGGGAACTGGATTAACCATCAAAACATTTTCAACTTTTTTACTGGAACTACCTGTCCAATAATAACTGCTTTCAGTTTCATCAATCTCTTTAAACCCATCAGGTGAAATCCATCCATTATTATTCCCTTCAAGCAGTTCCGTTTGGTAGTAACCTCCGATTGTAGGCTGAGTTGTTTTTTTTGAAGGAGCCAGAGTTGTTAAATTACCAGATGCAATACTAAGATATGGAGAGGCCTGTACCTTTGCAGATGTGCTAAAATACCCACCTTTTCCATCCATGGTTACAAATGTTGTTTTAAACTCATAACTTACAACCAAAGCGTTTAATTCGTTGGCTAACTTGAAATACACCTTCCATGGTGCACCACCTTTAGTTAGCACATCCTTTTTGGCATCATTGTAAACCACTAGTTTATTAGCCGGACGAACACTTACATATTTGTTAAGCCCGCCATCGCCATAACGAACGGGTTCAACATCTGAAGCATTAGCCACTACAATACGTTTCCCTTCCCCCCTGTTTTTATACATTTCAGTTTGCATAACTTCCGCTTCGGTTACTATTTCATACCCCTGATCAATATAGTATTGAGTAATGTCATCATAAATTTGTGCAACGGCAGTTTGATAAGTATTAAAATCAATACCTCCTAAATTAGCTTTCATGCGTGCTGTGGATGAGCCATGACTAAGTCCTCCATACGATGTTTTTGAGTATTTCGAAAATACCTGCTGGTTGATAACTAAATCAGCAATATATACGCGTTTTACATTTGAGTATTTTTTCTTTACCGGTCCGGGAACTTTTCCTTTAACCAGATCACTAAATTCAAAAGTACTCCAGTTGATTTTTTTGTCTTTCTTTTTATTTCCGGCCATAGCTGCATCCGAAAAAGCAAATACACCAAGTATTATAAATAAAGTCAGTATTTTTTTCATTGTTAAATTTTTATGTGGTTATAGTTACATTGATTTTTATTAGCAATATCTACTCCTGTGCAAATTGTCCAAACCAGCCCGCACCTTCATATGGTTGTACATTAACTTCATTAAATACCCCAGTGCTTGTTTGGCTTACACTGTAACAAATATTTCTATCACAATCATCCTTAAAAAAATAATTCGATTCACCCAGGCCAGCTCTGAAAGCAGGATTTTTAAGAGTTAGGCATTCCTCGCCTTCAATTTCTATAATCAACTCATTATTTGAAGTTAATGTGAATTTTGCCTTCTGTCCATTGCTGAAAGGAGAAGTTGGTTCAGCATAAGAATAAGTTGTTTGAAATACTCCCTGTATTTCCAAAGGTAATGTTGCCGATGTTTCATCCGCAAGTAAGGATGGTTCGCAAACAACTCCGTTACATGACGTAGAATCCGGGTTTTCTGATTCGTTATCCTTTTTACAAGCTGTTGAAATAACGATCAATACCAGCGATATAATTAGAATTTTTTTCATAATAACTTACTTGCTTTGTTAAAACGACCCTTCAAATACTCCATCGGTAATACTTTTTGTTGCACCCGAAGTACTATATCCTTCAAAGGCAAATGTTCCCTTTATAGAACTATCCGAAATTTCAGTTACTGTAATACTTCCGCTTCCAACAATTCCATTTGCCGAATAGGTTTGATCTGGGTTTAAACCTTCTGTCCACCTAAGCTGATTGCCTGATGCTGCTGCAATTTGATATGTGCCCGGTGCAGTAACATTCATTAACAGTACAGATGCCTGACGTGCTTCTGAATCACTTCCGGTTACGTTGATAACACCATTTGTATTAATCGCCTGTACAGCAAGCGATGCATTCCATGATGTTCCGGCATACTTTAAGCTAATTTTACCGCTACTTGCAATAGGATTTCCACTATCCTCATCTTTTTTGCATGAACTCATTGCTACACCAAATACCAGCAGCATTCCTAAAATTAAATTTCTTGTCTTCATAGTTATAGTATTAGTTTATTAAAAATATTTACCAAAATTACTTTGATATGAAGGAAGGAAAATAGGGTAATGTACGTAATTGACTACGGTAACTAACGTATTTTTAGGATATGGGATACATAATTAAGTGAATATTATCAGCTAATAAAACCATTTTTAATGGCATAACTAATTATTCCGGCAACATTATTCACCTCTAGTTTTTTCATGAGGTTTGTACGATGTGTATCAACTGTACGATGGCTTATAAACAATTGATCACCAATTTCTCTATTGGTATAACCTTCAACTATTAATTTGATAATTTCAATTTCTCTTGTGGTGAGCTTAATCCCTGAATTGGTAAGGTTATTTTTGTTTGATTTCTCCTTGGTTAAAAGCGAAAGCGTGACATCAGAAGAAAAATACCGATCTCCAATTGATACTTTTTTTATTGCATCTATCAACTCTTCTTTTGTGGTATTCTTTAATAAGTACCCATCCACCCCTATTTCTATCAGGTCTTTTATCATTGCGCTCTCGCTATGCATCGAAAGTATTATAACTTTTGTGTTTGAATACTTTTCTTTGATGATTTTTGCGGCATCAAGTCCGTTCATAACAGGCATATCAATATCCATAAGTACCATATCCACATCTACTACTCTCAATAGCTCAAGCGCTTCGCGGCCATTATTTGCATTACTTATAACCCGGATTCCTTCTTCACTAATCAACAAGGATTGCAATCCATCTATAATAATCTGATGATCATCAACCAATAATACTCTTATTTCTTTTGTCATAGTGGTATTCTTATGGTGACTATTGTACCTACTCCAACTTTACTATCGTAGTTTAATAAACCTTCTAAACCCTTAACACGACTTTCGATATTCATTAATCCAATTCCGGTACCTTTCTGTTGGTCATAGTTAAATCCTTTTCCATTGTCTTCAATTATAAATACAACATTCCTGCTTCTTCTGAGTAATTGGATATTAACTTCGCTAGCTTGGGCATGTTTATGAATATTACTTATCAATTCCTGTGCTATCCTAAATAACCCCAATTCGTATGCTTTAGGTAACCTATCATTCATATTGTGATAGTTGAAAGAACATGATATTTTCCCTGATTCGGCACTTATGTTGATAATCCCATTAATTGCTGCAACAAGACCAAATTGTTCCAGTTCTTTGGGCATCATTTGATGCGAAATAGTACGAACCTCATCAGCAGCTCCATCAATTAAGGATGATAAGCTTTGTAGATTCTCCCTCAAACTATCGCTTTTTATTGTAGGTGCTATGGCTTCCCATTTTAACTTAACACCCGAAAGCGACTGCCCCACACCATCATGTAACTCCCGTGCAATCCTGCGACGCTCCTCTTCCTGCCCATCCAGAACAGCTTTAATTTGCTGTTCGCTATGGCGAATAATTGCTAAATCCAACGCCAACTTTTGCTTTTGCTTACGCCGATAAAAGAGAAAAATACCTGCTCCAACAAGGGATATAATCACAAAGACAAGCAATAATATTTCTGTTTTTCTTTGTTTCAAACTTATCTCAGTAAGTTTGCTTGCCTGCTGTAATAAGGTAAGTTTTTGCTCTTTTCGGTCTGAATCATACTTCGCTTGTGCATCAATAATTTGTTGATTGAGCCTTTGTTCATAAACCGAGTCTTTAGTTATGGTGTAATAATCGAGATATACAAAAGCACTATCCATCATTTGCTGTTGTGCATGCCATTTTGCAATCTCGAGAAAGGCTTGCATTTCTTCTTCAATAACACCAATTGTCATGGCTATTTTAAGTCCCTTATACAAAAAAACACCGGCCTCGGGATAGCGTTTTAAATTCATATTTACGGTGCCCAATTTAAGCATTGATGAGGCTATTGCTTTCTGATCTTCCAACTTCTCTCTGATTTCCAATGACTCTGTAAGAAAAATTAATGCTTTTTGATTTTCACCCATCGATAGATAAACAGCACCAAGATTTGTAAGCATAACAGCCGTCGATTCATCTTGTTTAATTTGCCGTGTAATCTGTAATGCTTTTTGATAATTTGCAATTGCAAGAGCGGTATCGCCCATATCGAGAAAAACATTAGCAATGTTACTATATGATCCAGCTTCACCGTAACTATCGTTTTGCTTCTTACGGATTATTAAAGCCCTTTGATGATAGTCGAGTGAAGTTGATAAATCGCCAATATTATAATTTATAATTGCAATATTGTTTAAACAATAACCAATCCAAAGATCTTGTTTAAGCACTTCATAAATTTTAAGTGCCTGAATAGCATTTTCAAGAGCTTCTTTTAACTTCCCTTGTTTTTGATAAACGATTCCGATTTTATTGTACAACGAAGCTATCCCAGCGCTATCATTATGATTCTTTCTGATTATCAGAGATTTATTAAAGAAATCCATAGCATTAATAAAGGAACCTCTATCAACATGAATAATTCCCATATCGTTGTATGCCTGGGCAACACCTTTATTATAATTTATTTGTTTCGCCAATTCCAATGCCTGGTTTCCATAGTTTAAAGCCGTATCACCTGAAATAAATCGATATTCCCAGCACAGGTCGCAAAGCAGGTTCACTCGGTCAGCACCTTTTGACTGTTTCATTTTATATTCAAGACTGTCAATAGCTTCTCCTGCTTTTGCAGTGATAACAATAAAGAATATTGATACTATTAGAATATTTTTAAACACCCTTATTTCTTAGGTTTTGTTTTCATTACTTTCCAAAAATTTGGTTTAATTTTTTTTAGATCACATAAATCAACGCTATTAATCCAATTGACAGCTTTTCAAAGCAAATATATGGATTATTGCTTAACTACTTTTACTCTGTAAGTTACTCCTACGTTCGTAAGATGAATAATATAAATACCCGCTTTGTATCCGGTCAAATTAAACGATTTAACATTGTTTGAAGGATAGAAGATTCCTTTATCAATAATTTTACTATCAATCGAGACTATTTGGTAATTAAAACTATTACCAACTGGTAAAGAAATATTCACCTTGCCATCAGTGGGTACTGGAAATGCTACCAGACTTTCGAATTTGTTTTTCTGATCAATATCATAAGTTATATCAGTACATCCAATAAAGCTAAATTCTGCGGCCGATGACCAAGCATTACCATTTACTTCTGATAAACCAACCAACCTAAAATACCTGCCAACAATTGACGTGCTGAATGTGATGGTTTGAGGTGCTCCCGTATCTTCAAACTCCCCAACGCTAATTGCTTCTCCCCAATCTAAACTATCTACGGTTACGTATAGTTCGTATTCTTTAATCCGCCCATTTGAACCATTCTGCCGATTTAACAAAGAAAACTCAAAAAGTCGATATTCCTCACCCAAATCAACTTGAATTTCATGCGGATAGAGATCGGAACCTGTACTCCATCGCGTATGCCAAATGGTGGATGGATCATCATCAAACGCCATAATAGCCAAACCTGGATAATTAATTTCTTCACTATCAACATAAATTAATTTCCAAGTATCTTTAGGTAACTCGGCAGGGTTCGAGCAATCATCAATTGAGGGGCAAGTAGTTGCGGTAATAACATCTTCCATATATTTAATATATGTGGTATCATTTTTTGTTAAAGAAAAATTTACACTGTAAGTGCCTGCCTCTCCAAGTACTACCTTTGGGTTCCTGATATTCGGATTATTAATAAACTCTGGTTCGGGAATAATCTCCCAATTCCAACTAACACCGTCGTGATTTATTATGGAATCATCTTCAAATTGAAGAGTATCTGTCATGCAATTAACCAGTGATTTTTCGAACCATGGGTTGATAAGTGGAAGGAACTCTGTTTCTTGCAGTGGAGACTCCCAAATACCGGCACCACTTGCAACACGTAATTTGCTATCACGGAAAAATGGCAAAGCCAAATTAACATAATTTCCTGCTGGGTAATCGTTGTTAAAAAATTCCCAATCATTCATTCCTGTTTTGCGATAATATACTTTAGCTGATTGTCCATCTCTTGCATTGGTAAATAAATAAACCAAATCCGCTTCATCATTAGTAGTCTGAATTATCAGGCATTTCGTATATTCCTCAATGCTTCCGGTCCAATCTATCCAAGTATCTCCTCCATCGGTTGACCGAAATACCTTTCCAATATCTGACGACCATGTCCCATTTTGCAAACAGGTATAAATAGTATTTTCATCATATGGTGAAACTGCAAAAAATGTTTTACCCTTCCAATATGAGGTTCCATTTTGTCCATTGGTAAGTGATGGTTTAAGCTCCCATGTTTAACCCATCCTGTTGGTGATTCGGCACCTCCCATTCGTAGTGCCTTGGGCTGATAAAAATCAGCGATGGCAGTATTTCCATTATGATAACGTCCGCCAACAATAAGATCCTCATTCCAACCCTGATCGAAACCCCACATATCAGAACCCACAAGTCCATTATTGCGTGAAAAATAATTGCTTGTGCTAGTAAAATTATCCGTTGTTAGAGAAAACCCTCCATCCGTGGCAACCCATGTTTCACCGTTAGTCAACAACTTCATATCCTGTATATCAGGATGAATGGCAAAGTTACCTGTATATCCACCAATTGCCGTAAACTGCTGACCTCCATCTCCTGATTTAAAGAGTGTTGTGGTACCAGTAAAAATTAAATCCTCATCGATTGGTGATATTTCAAGGACAAGGTCGAAATATCCCTGCCCGTTATTCATTGGAAAACTATTTGTTTGACCAGTGGCTAATAGTTCCCATAACCATGAAGCACCAACCAAAATCCCTTTGTATAACAGTGGGGTGTTATCAGAGCTTAACATAACAGCAAGCATAATATTTGGACTATCAGCTGTAACAGCTAGCAAACCACCACTTTCATCACTAATATTATCTGGAAAATTAAGATGGGAAAAAAAGCTTGCTCCACCATCGTCCGACATAAATACAGAAAATTTACCACTCACTTTAGAAATAGCAAATATCATATTACTATTATCGGGCTTAAATTCAATATCATATGATGGTTTGTCTAATCCTTGCATCCACGACAATCCACCGTTGTTACTTATGAATACTCCGGCTGTTGTAGCTGCAGCAACATTATTAGGATTGTTTGGGTTAATTTTTAATCTATTTGTTTGAAATGATACTCCTGTGGATAACAAAGGAGTCCATGTGTTACCGCCATCAGTGGTCTTATGCACCTGGTTTCCAGCTGTAACGTAAACAATATCTTCGTTACCCGGATGTATAGCAACAGCGGTTACTCCTCCCCCAAAAAAATATGACGGGGCTAATAATTCCCAGCTCAAACCTTTATTGGTGGTTTTATTTACAAATCCGGTTTCAGTTCCGCAGTAAATTACATTTTCATTGGATGGGGCTACATCGAATGAATACACATTAACTTGCCAGGGGCATGCATCCGGGGCATTTGGACTACCCGATTCATTTAACCAGAAAGTTTCTTTCGGTCCTAAAAATGACCAATCGGAGTTTGATCGATTATCCTTATTGAAGGCATGACCCGAATTAAGTTGCGACTCCAGCAAAGTTTGATAAAACAATTTTGTGTCGGGGAGTTGAATTGTACCATCATCCAACACATAAGTTGAAATGGCTCTTTTCCAAATTTTAAAATATCTTATCTCTGGAGATTTCTTACCAGGGTGATTACCAATGTAAATGTCAAAATCCTTAACAATATCATTGAAGTTTACAGGATATTGATATAACATTTTCGCCCAATTGGGAAATGTATTATTATATGCTGGTTTATAACTTTTTATAATACCGGAAGCATCATCGTATGGTGTAAATGTAGATTGAGGAAATGCATTTATGAAAAATATTTCCAATGCAATAATTAATAGATATTTTAAAGATTGATTTATCATGGTTCAAATTGATTTACAATGAATCAAAAGTAATGAAAATGGTGATTAAGGTGTTGAATAATAACAAATCATGGCTTTTTACATATTTCTATGCAATTAATGTAAAAAAACCACAAACCAAGTAGGGGTAAAAGCGAACTAAACTGTCATACTAATACCTAAACATAATCGGCAGAAATTCATTTACTCCTGCCCACTCATGTTTTCTTAATGGAAACACTCTACTTCAGCACATTAAAAACCTTTCATGACCTATTAACATCTATATCGAATAAAAAAAACTGATCCAAAAAAATAAAACAAATGAAAAACAAGATTCTAACAAATTATCTATATCGATTCATTAGAACAAATAATACAATACATAAGAAAATTGCACTTCTTAGTTTTTCCTTGTTCCTTATCCACTCACTAGTTTTTGCAGAGGGTTCAAAGGAGATTTATATAGGTGGTAATTCTACGCATTTTTACCTCTGTAATGATTCAATTAACCACTGTAATAGTGGGCAAGGTAACCGCTCCCTTTTCGCCACCTACGGTTGTGATAGTTTGGATCGATTAAATTTCTTTGTTAATTCTACTGATGAGGTTGTTTATTTAGGTTTTAATGCTAGTGGTTCGGGTGGTTCTGCACATGTTGTTTATAGAATCAAAGATATTAATGGCAATACTGTTAAAACAGAAGAGGCTGTACCTGTCAGCGGAGTTGGATACATAAACAGCATAAATGAAGCCAGAGAAGGCCCTATTCAATTAGTAGGGGCGGCTGGATACGATGCTATCGTTTTTAACCCACCATCAATTGGATATTATTATATTGAATTTAATAGAGTACTTAATAGTTCCCCAACAACAACTTCCTTTGGTGGTTTTGAATTGGATCTTCTAGATATTACTGTTGCTAATACGATTACAAATACCGCCATACCTGGAAGACTATACTCACATTCATGGCAACTATGGGAACAATCAAATTGTTCTGCCACTTTTTTTATATATTCTACGGATAGTATAATAACATCATTATCATTAAACGATATGAGTGGCGGGATCTGGACTATGTATAGTAATCAGAATGGTTGTAGTAATACCGGTAATTTTTATTACGACAGAAAATCGATACCATATGAAGCAACACCAAACCCACAGTATAGGATATTTTTAAACGAACCTGATAATAACATTTTTCCACCTGCTACTATATTCGGATCAATTACATCACCAATTACAAGTCAAACTTATTGCGAAGATGGTACTGTTGATTTTAATGTAAACGTTAATAAGGCAGGAAATGTAGAAATAAACCTACTCTTCGACCCTCCATATGAAACACGTAGTATTATGGCAGTTGTTGAATCGGGAACAAATATAATAACATGGGATGGATATGATGGTGCTTCATCCGACAGTCTTCCTGTACCAAATAACATTAACATAACATATACTGTAAGTTATGTTAGCGGTTTAACCAATTTCCCCATGTATGATGTTGAAGTAAATTCAAATGGTTTGGTGGTAGAGCTGGTTAGCCCCCCAGGTTCAACTCCACTACTATACTGGGATGATTCAAACATAGGGGGAGGAACTAATTTTGCCGGATGTGCAAGTACTCTAAGCCCCTGGTCGGGATGCCATTCCTTTGCTGGAAATTTGGAAACTGTAAATTCATGGACTTACACAGCATCAACAACTGCAGGACCTTATGCATTTGTAAATGAACGTAACCCTGATTCACTAATTTTTGTTCAACAACCTCCTCAATACTATTCTCCCGGGAATTCAAATATTTCATTCTCGGTTGTTGCAGATCCAAATTCGGATAACTACCTTTGGAACTACACCGGTAATGATGTTACAATCAATCATATTAATCCATCCGACAATTTTATCACAATTGATTTTGGGCCATCGGCCACCTCAGGCGACCTTCAAGTTTATGGAACAAATTCAAATTGTCCCAACCCCGGGGTAACTTCAGCACTTGCAATTACCATCGGACCTCCGCCTTTAGTTGATGCTGAATTCTCGGGAACTCCGGTGAATGGCGATGCCCCATTGTTGGTTAGTTTTACAGATATGTCAACAGGTTCTGTCGACAGTTGGTCGTGGGGATTTGGTGATGGAAATAGTTCAACTGATCAAAATCCGACGCATACATATAATGGAATCGGCAGTTTTACGGTGAGCTTAACTGTTACTGACCTAAATGGCTCAGATACTGAAACAAAAATAGATTATATATCAGTAGCAGCCCCAATAATTACTGCCGATTTTGAAGGAGATTTAACAACAGGTGATGCGCCTCTTAATGTTATATTTTCTGATTTATCAACAGGTAATATAACTTCATGGCTGTGGGATTTCGGTGATGGTAACACAGCAACTGATCAAAATCCTTCTCACACATATGGTAATCCGGGTACATATACTGTTAGTTTAACAATTAGTGATTTGTATAGCTCAACTTCTGAAACCAAGGCCGATTATATAACTGCCTCTACACCCATAATATTAGCGGAATTTGAAGGTGCTCCAACTTCTGGATCAATTCCTCTTACTGTTTCTTTCACCGATTTATCAACTGGTAGTATCGTTTCATGGTTATGGGACTTTGGAGATGGAAATACTTCAGCAGATCAAAACCCCGTTCATCCTTATATTGATCTTGGTGTTTATACCGTTAGCTTAACAATTACTGATGCTTTTAGTACAGAAACAGAAATTAAAACTGATTATATTACAGCTTCACCTCCGATGCTCATATCTGAATTCGAAGGCGATCCGGTATCAGGTGATTATCCACTTGAGGTAACATTTACTGATTTATCTGTTGGTAATGCTGATTCCTGGTTATGGGATTTTGGTGATGGTAATACTTCTACAATTCAAAATCCAGTCAACACATATTTGGATGAAGGTGAATATACCGTAAGTTTGATGATTACAGACCAATATGGATCAGATACTGAAATCAAAACCGATTATATAACAGTTGCAGCCATCGTTGCAAATTTTTATGCCTATCCGCTTGAGGGTAATACGCCACTTTATGTAACATTTAGTGATTTATCAACCGGCGAGATCGATACCTAGCAGTGGGATTTTGGAGATGGAAATTCATCATCATTTCAGTTTCCTGTTCATACATATACCGAAACCGGAACGTTTACTATAACATTAATAATCACAGGGGTTGCTGGTAGTGATACGATTATCAAAACAGATTATATCAATGTATATCCTCCTGCACCAATCGCTGATTTTTCTGCGTCACCTACATATGGTGAAGCACCTTTAATGGTTAACTTTTCTGATTTATCTTCTGGTGAAATAGATACATGGAATTGGAATTTCGGTGATGAAACCTCATCATCAACTCAACACCCCATGCATGAATATCTTTCTCCGGGAAACTATACAGTATCATTAAGTGTTGAAGGAATAGGTGGCGATGACACAATGATTAAAGAAGACTATATTCTTATTCCAGTAGGGACTTTTGAAAACCCCACCGAAGCAATTATTGTATATCCGAATCCCGTTTCTGATAAATTACATATTGTTTTTCCTGATACTAAGAGTAGGAAACTACTATTAAAAAACATGGATGGCAGAAATATATTGACAACTAAAACATCAGAAAAGGAAGCAGTTATTGATATTCAAAGTATCCCCACAGGATTATATTCACTAATTATTGAATGCTTGGGAACTTCATCTATTACTGTTAAGGTAGTTAAGAAATAAAGGGATAATTCAAAATATTTGTAAAATTCTTCAAATCGGGTAGGGGTAAATCCCTTTCAAACTGTCTTAGTATTATTCAATAAATATTTATTTTTGCTGATTCATATAAGATAAGAGATATGAAACCTATTGTCACCATTTCAGAATTTTTTGCCTGTTAGGAAAGTTAAACTAACCCATAGTTTATTCTTCAGGTAATTTTAAAGCGGTTATCACGGCAATTATAATCAAACTATTTTATTCATAACTGATTAATTAGGAGTAAAATCCATGAAATTAACATTAACCCTATCGGAAAAATGCGTTGTTTTGGCATCAACAATTGTGGCAAACTACCCAACAAATCAAAAACAAATAATACTTAGAAAAAAACATCGAAAACGAAAAAACAATGAATTATATATATAAAGTAAATTTGAACTTTTCTTCATTAATGAGTAAAACTACAATTAAATTCAAAAAGTTATTATACAACCTTAAAGAGGCTATAGCTGGTAATGAGCAGGATTTTACCAAAGGAAGTATGCGAAGGGCAATATTTTTACTTGCAGTTCCAATGGTTATTGAAATGATAATGGAGGCAATATTTGCAGTTGTCGACATATTTTTTGTTGCACAGCTTGGGGCCGATGCCATTGCAACCGTAGGAATTACAGAATCCTTAATTACAATAGTTTATGCAATTGCTGTTGGATTAAGCATGGCAACTACAGCAATGGTAAGTCGCCGCATTGGCGAAAAAGATAAAAAAGGAGCAGGTCGTGCGGCTTTTCAATCCATTATAACAGGAATTATTGTATCACTCATTATTGCGATTCCGGGGATACTATTTGCTGAAGACTTGTTAAGACTTATGGGTTCTTCTGAAAATATGTATTCAAATATGAGTGGATACACTTCCATTATGCTTGGTGGAAATATAGTAATTATGTTATTGTTTATCATAAATGCAATTTACAGAAGTGCGGGTGATGCAGCCATTTCGATGCGAATATTAATCATTGCCAACCTATTAAATATTGTACTCGATCCAATATTAATCTTTGGATTAGGCCCAATACCCGCTTTTGGAATAATGGGAGCAGCCATTGCCACAAATATTGGCCGTGGATTAGCGGTACTTTATCAGTTCTACTTACTATTTAATGGGCGAAAAAGAGTTCAGTTAACCAGTTATAATATTCGGATTCACGTTGCAACAATTCGCCAGTTATTAAAACTATCACTGGGAGGAATTGGGCAACATTTAATTGCCACTTCCAGTTGGATTGGCCTGGTACGAATTATATCAGTATTTGGTAGCGAGGCACTTGCAGGATATACAATTGCTATAAGGGTTATTATTTTTTCATTACTTCCTGCTTGGGGAATTAGTAATGCTGCTGCAACTTTAGTGGGTCAAAACCTGGGAGCTAACCAACCTGAGAGAGCTGCAAAATCAGTTTGGTCGGTTGGGAAAGTTAACATAGTGTACATGGGTATAATTGGAGTAATATTATTCTTGATTCCATCATCCATACTTCACGTATTTACAGATGATTTGGCAATAATTACCAGTGGCATTTCCAGTTTACGAATTATTAGTTTGGGATTTATTTTTTACGGATTAGGTATGGTTATGGTACAGGCCCTTAATGGAGCAGGCGATACTGTTACTCCAACATGGATAAATCTTTTCAGTTTTTGGCTTCTTGAAATACCATTGGCTTATTTGATGGCAATTCAATTCAACATTGGTGAAACAGGTGTGTATTATGCAATTATAATTGCCGAAACTGCTATGGCATTATCTGCTGTTTGGTTTTTTAGATTGGGTAAATGGAAACTAGAAGTTGTGTAATAATTTTGCTTACACATATGTTAAATAGTATGTTATTCACAAATCCGTTTTTTTTACTACCTTGCAGTTAATTGAAGTTGGGGTTTGTTCCCTCAATCGGACAAAAGTATTATCTTCATTACTAGACCTTTAAAACCATGAAAGTAATATGCATTGGAAACTATCCGCCACGAAAATGTGGAATTGCAACTTTTACTGAGAATCTTGTAAAATCGGTTATTAGTGCATCGCACGAATATAGTGCTGACTTAGAAGTAGAAGTAATTGCAATGAATGATAGAGATCAGGTTTATGATTATCCCAATATCGTAAAACTGACAATCGCTGACCAGGTTAAGGAAGAGTATATAATTGCCGCTGAATATATTAATAATTCAGGGGCGGATTTGTGCGTACTGCAACATGAGTTTGGAATCTATGGCGGCAACAGTGGATTGCTTATCTTATCGTTACTTCGTCAATTAACCATTCCGATAGTTTCAACTTTTCATACATTACTACAAAAGCCAACTTTTCATCAAAAAGAAGTACTTAAAAAAATAGCTGAATATTCTGACCGAATAGTAATAATGAACCCACTGGCTATTTCATTTTTAACCGATATTTATGAAGTGCCGGCAGCAAAAATTATAAGAATCGAACACGGAGTTCCGGATTTTGGAACAATTAACACTTCAAAAATAGTAAGGCCAGAGAGCTGGCAGGGAAGGAAAGTATTACTTACATTTGGGTTACTCGGCAGAAGCAAAGGAATTGAAACTGTAATAAAAAGTTTGCCTTCCATCGTAAAAAACCACCCTGATATACTTTATGTTGTACTTGGAAAAACACATCCCCATGTGGTTAAACATGCTGGCGAAGAATATCGTCAATATCTCGAAAAACTAACGAGGGACTTAAAAATGGAAAACAATGTCGAATTTTTGAACCAGTATGTTAGCGAATCGGAGTTAACAAATTATTTGCTGAATTCTGATATTTATGTTACCCCATACCTAAACAAGGCGCAAATTACAAGTGGAACACTATGTTATGCAATTGGAGGGGGATCGGCAGTTATTTCAACACCATATTGGCATGCAGAAGAATTGTTAACCGAAGGTAGGGGAATACTTTTTGATTTTAAGGATTACTTACAATTGGCAGATATAGTGATTGATCTGTTGAACAATCCGGCGAAAATGGAGTTACTCAAGCGAAATGCATTTGAGTATGGATTAACAATTACCTGGCCTCAAATTGGATTTCAGTATATAACCATGTTTAAAGAAGTGATCCACTCAAATGAACATTCATTTAAAACGAAAACGGCATTTGAATTTAATATTCCTGAATTCACAACTTTACATATGGAAAGGATGACCGATGAAACCGGAATTATCCAACATGCCAATGGGTTTGTTGCAGATTACAGTACGGGTTATTGTTTGGATGACAATGCAAGGGCATTGTTGGTTTGTTTGCTTGCGGATCAAAGGTTTAACGACAAAAAATATGAAAGGCTGATATACAAATACCTGGCCTTCATAATGTTTGTGCAAAATGATAATGGGTCATTTAAAAATTACATAACATATTCGCGAAGTACAGATGAAGATGTGGGCTCTGATGATGCATTCGGTAGGGCAGTATGGGCTCTGGGATTACTTGTTAGAATTGCTCCCAACGACTCATTATTTCAGTCGGGACTTGATTTATTTATAAAGGCAACTTCACATTTTCATGAGATTAACTATGCCCGTGGTTATGCAAATTGCATTTTTGGCCTATATCACTACATAAACCGATTCCCTGACCAGGAGCAATATGTTAAAATGCTTACAAATATGGCAGATAATCTTGTAGAACTATTTAGCCATAATATTAAAAATGGCTGGGCTTGGTTTGAACCAATTATAACTTATGATAATGGGTTGCTACCTGCAGCACTTTATCTGGTATATGAACTAACAGAAAATCAAAAATATCTTGATATCGCCGAAAAATCAAGGATATTTCTTGAGTCAAAGTGCTTGGTAAACGGGCATCTCACACTGATTGGAAACAAGAAATGGTGGACCGCCCATCACGAAACAAGTGAATATGCCCAGCAACCAATTGATGCAATGGCAATGGTACTACTATATGATTGTGCTTATCGTGCAACAAAAAACAATAAATTTATTGACATGCTAAAGACTTGTTTTAGCTGGTACTATGGTAATAATGATTTAAACCTGCCCTTGTACGATTCGCAAACCAAAGGGTGCAACGATGGTTTGGAGGAATATGGAGTTAGCCGTAACCAAGGAGCCGAAAGTATGATAGCCTATCTTACATCATGGTTAACCGCTGCTCAATATTTTGAAAAATAATATTATTGATCCAGTATTTTAGCTATTCTGAGTAATAAAATTTCCCTGTCAATGGGTTTCCTTATGTAATCTGCTGCACCCATTTTTAGCCCTTTAACTTCATCTTCCTCGGAAGTGAAGCCGGTCATAAATACTACCGGAATATCAATATTGTTTTGATTAATATAATCAAGAAGTTGATACCCGTCAAAATTGGGCATAGCAATATCTGATAATATCAAATCGAATTTTTCCCTTGCAATTTGCATTAATGCCACAATTCCATCAGGAGCAATCTCAACTTCATAATTCTCCTTTTTTAGAATATTACCGATCATCTTTTGGACAATAACCTCGTCCTCAACCACTAATATTCTGGCTCTCGAGTTACTCTTTTTCTTCGATTTATAATCCGATGGTATCAGCCTGCTAAAAAGATCTTCCAATGGCACTGATGCATATGTTGAAGCTGTATCTGACATTGCATATGGGATTACAAGTTCATCATTATGAATAATTGAACCACACGAATAAACAACATTAGGAACATAGCCTTCACGCTCTTCTTCATTTGGAGAAAGCAGTGGCTCAGTTAACTGACCGATTACCTTTGTGGGGTCATCTAAATCTAGGAGTGTGGCTCCCAGACAATATTTACGCATTGTGCCAACGCCATGGGTTATAACAAGCCATCCATGTTCTGTTTCTATGGGTGAACCGCAGTTTCCTATTTGAATGAACTCCCAAGGATATTTTGGCGTTTGTATCTGAACAGCATCCTGCCAAAGGTTTATATCATCTGAAAACATGATGTAATTATTTATCCCGTCCAATCGCGAAAGCATTGCATATTTTCCATTTATTCTACGTGGAAATAATGCCATTCCTTTATTCTGTGCATTTTCACCATGAATCGGCATAACTTTAAACTGGTAAAAATCTTTTGTTTCAATTAGTTTTGGCATAATAGTATAACCATTGTATGCCGTATAAGTAGCATAATACCTGACCCTACCATCGTTGTCCGTGAATTTCACAAATCTTGCATCTTCAATGCCATTACTTTCGGCTGCTGCAATCGGGAAGATAACCCGTTCTGAAATTCCGGTGTCGAGCGAAAATGAAATTTCGTAATGCGAGTCGGCTAACCAGGTTATTGTTTGTAACATTTTCTGTTGCTGGAAATTCGGATTAATTTCCCGGGTTGTTTCCACAACTGCATTATGCAGTTCATTATAGTCAAACTCAAATCTTAACTTGTTCATGACTTTGGTAACAACATCATTCTCAATATGCATTTCCGATAGTTTCTTGCAAAATGCTTCTTTTTGATAAACAAAGTTGCATATTGCTTCAGCCTCATCTACCAGTTTTCCCTGGGGCTTCATGGTAAGGTTATTGTTGGCATCAAGTATACCACCCCTAAATACTACGGAGGATATATGCCCTTCTCCGGTGGCTCGAAAACTAATAATAATTCTTTTTTCGCCTTCTTCCAATCCTGATTGATCGGGTTCTTCAACCATAGACGGATTAAAAAATGCAGCCGATTCAATTGAATACTCACTTGTAAAATATGCTCCAATTAATAATTTCTTAAACTCTGATAAAGCACCCAGATTCTCCATCTTATCTTTCATAATATCGCACACCCTGTCGAAATGCTTTTGATATATTTTTGAGATATTCCTATGCCTAGCCGAAAAGTCCCTTAACGTTTGATTTAAAGATAGATGAGCTGCTTGCTCGGGCATATCAATTACCTTGTGAATAATTGACTGAACTCTGGTTTCAGGTCCGGGAAAGAAGAACCGTGTAATTACTCTTTTTGGATCGGATGTAAATCGTATTGGTTTTCTCTTAACTGTTGTTGTCATGTGTCAAACCGTGTTAGTTAATATAAAATCTTATCAAAGATAGCAAAAACCATATAAGCATCTCTTTTACAGATGTTGAAAATGGCATAATTCTTATACAATCGTGACCATATGTTGTGAATAAAACCGTTGATAACAAATATTATGGAGCAAGTATGTTAACCCTAATTTCATATATTTGTTGGGGATAAGAAACCGTCTCAAAAATAACAGATTAATTAATAGAGATACTTTTGCAAACCAGGACTACAATTAGGTCAGACTATAATTGGTGTGGAAAACACATCCTTCTTATCGACTCTGATAAAATTAATTATCGTCTTCACAGGATTTATTTTGAACAAACCAATTCAATCATACATTGCATTGCTAATTTTGAGGAAGCATCACATCTTTTTAACACATTAACCATTGATATTATCTTATTAGAAATGCATATGCTTAATAAGAAATGGAAAGATCTTCTTAAAATGGCAAATTCCAAATTTAATATCCCAATTATTATTCAAACTACCCAGCACAATGATCTTGAACTAATTAAGAATCTGGAATTCCCATTCAAAAACATTTTTTCTAAGCCCATAAACTGGACATTATATTTGGAATCAATAGATAGTAACTTGAAATTAGCCAATACAATGTTAATCTCAAAGCAATTGGAATTTAACAATTAAGCTGAGCACTCCTTTAAAATGATTCTATTATGACTTTATAATAATAGTGTTAATTATTACTTTGATTCAGTCTAGATTCAGTCATCTTGTTTTTTTTTATTTCTGTTTAGCATCAGTTGTAAACCCATGTATTAAAAAAAAAGTTATTGTTTAATTGGATTTTACTATTTTTACATACCGTATATAGTTTGTATTGCATAATACAGATTATATGGAGAGCTGAATTATTTGAATTAAATACCATACAATGCTAGCTGATAAACAGGGTCATAAAACAGTTTCTAATATCCCCGAAGGAAACCCATACTTTGAACTCAAAGCTACTTTGCAGTTTTTCATTTCTGAAAAAAAATGGTCTAATCTTGAGCATTCTTCACGTAATATGATCGCGGTATACCCTGATGCAGATTTTGGCTGGTTTACTCTTGGTTTAGCATTATCGAGGCTAGGTGATTATAAGGCTGCCATCTTAAATCTTAAAAAAGCTATTTATCTCAATCCGGATTTAATGAGTGCAGATTATCAGCTAGGTATAACAAATTATCGCCAACAAAATTATCAACAAGCCATTCATCATTTTGAAGCCGCAAAGATGAAAGGAATGGACACCCATTATCTTTATTATAACCTTGGAAATGCATGGTACAAAGAGGGCAAAGTGGATTCAGCCATAAAGTGTTATTTAAGGAGCTTATCAATTTGTCCTGATTTTACACCGGCTGCTTACGGACTATTCCGGATATATTTCAGCAATCATGATTACCAAAATGCTGTTGCATCATTACGACCGGTTATTAGTGATGATAAACTCCCCAGCTATCTACTTGCTCAGGCAAGATTGCTCTATGAAAACGAATCGGAAACCAATTTTTTAAAACTAAGGCAGGCACTTAAATTGCTAAATTCCGCAATCGATCTTGATGACAATTTTGCATTGGCATATTACGAGCGTGCTTATGTTAAAGCACGACTTGAGGATACCATAGGGTTTGCACAAGATAAGGCAATGGCATTCCAGTTAAATCCTGATTTGAGAAAAGGGCATACTTCTAGTTTGTTTTCCTCGTATTATATTTAACCCGGCTTATCTGTTCTTCAAAAACTCAGCCGTTTGCTTAAAGTAATTCCACAGATATTCTTTTTCCAAGTCACCTGTTTCTGATTTATCGAGAGCTACTTTCATATTTCTCAACCAGTGTTCTTTTGCTTGTTCATTAACAGGAAAAACCACATGACGTTGACGTAATTTTGGGTGCCCTCTTTTATCATTATAGGTTGTTGGTCCTCCAAGATATTGGACCATAAAAAGGTAAAGCCTGTCTTCGGCTATTTCAAAACCTTCAATATACATTGGTCGAAGTAAACTATCTTCTTTGATCTCGAGGTAAAAATTATGAATGAGTGTTTTTATATTCTCATCACCTATTCTTTCGTAATAACTAAGTTGCATTAGTAGTTTTTGTTATATTTTTCTGGTAGCATTAAGTAATCTAAAAAACATCTTCGACAAAGGCTTTTCCTGCCCTCTTTTTTTTAGATTCAAATACCAACCCAGAGGTTTAATAATCGGGATCTTATGAGTTTCAACAAATTCTATTAATGTCCCATCAGGATCTTCAATATATGAAAAACGGCCTGCTGCTTCACCCATATCAAAGCTGCTGGCACTATCAACGGTAAAAGGATAACCTGCTTTCTTGCAATCTTTTTTTAACTCATCTATCCCAATAATATCGAAACAAAGATGAATGTAACCTAGATCTCCCCAAAGTCTGTTTTCGTAAATTTTTCTTGGTTCACGGTCACAGGCAACAATAAGTTCTATTGTGCTTGTTCCCAACAACGGACTAAATGCTCCAATTCTTGCTTCATGCTTTAGAAGCACCCTCCTGTATTTTTCCCCATGACCGGCTACACCCTGTAAATCATCAAATACACCTTCAACATCATAAACAACAGAATCGTACCCCAGTATATCAGCATAAAAAATCATGGAACTATCAATATCACTTACGCCAATAATAACACCTGAATTTCCACCTGTAACCTTATCCTGATTAAGTAACCAATCATTTTGTTCCTCAATTTCAAATATATTATTGTACGGATCTTTAATAAAGAAATGGGGTTTACCTTCGGGAGAATTTCTTAACTCACTAATAATATTTACACCATTCTTTTTAAACTCTTTATAGGCTTTTTCAACATCGGGAGATTTAATTTTACACGCAAAAATCCCCAAATCTCCCAATTGAATTTCAAAAGATGGCCCAACTGGTGTTCTTTGGGTGTATTGCCATATTTCAAAACCTCCACCACCTTTCATATTATATGCCAGAATAGCATGGCGGTTTTGAGGTTGTTCATTTGTATATTGTAACATTAAATTTGCCTCTGCTGCTTCATCAAAAATTACAACATCATAACCCAGATGTTTTTTATACCAATCTCTTGCCGCATAGGTATCAGCTACCCCAATTCCAAGCTGTTGTATTCCAGATATTTTTGTCATCTATTTTGTTCTGATTTAGCTGCAAATCTATAATAAAAATATGGCATAAATTTTTTTATCCAAACCATGTATATTTCCTTACCGCCAATGAGTACTTCTTTTTTGTTTTTTAGTATTGCTGATATTATTTGTTTTGAGCATAATTCAGCACTTATGCCATCCTGCTGCCCCTTATCCAACTGCCCATGTTTGCTGCCATCTTTAAGTATTGCATTTTGAGAAATATTAGTTTTAACTCTACCCGGTACAACAATTGTAATATTTAGATTATTGTGGTTTTGCTCAGCCCTTAAAGACTCGAAAAAACCATGTAGTGCATGCTTTGATGCCGAGTAGGCCGATCGAAGAGGCCACCCAAACTTACCTGCAATTGAACTAACAACAACAATGTGTCCTGATTGTTGTTTGATCATGGAGGGGAGTGCCGCTTTTGTTATTGCTATATTCCCAAAATAATTAATTTCCATTAATTGCCTATCAATACTTATTGGTGTATCGAATGCCAATGATCTTTGGCTTACACCGCCATTAAGTATTAAATAATCAATACTCCCATAATGATCTTTAACCTCATCGATTAGGATAGTATAATTATCGTTTTTTTCTAAATCTAACTGTATAACAACGCAGTGTTTCGTTAACTGCAAACATTCCGTCTTAACTTTTTCCAACTCATCAATATTACGAGAAGAAAGCACCAGTTTCGCCTGACCCTTAGCAAAATTAATAGCAAGAGCTCGGCCAATGCCCGAAGACGCTCCAACAACCCAAACTGATTTATTCTTAAAATTCATCGAAATCCTTTAAACAATTGCTTGTTAAGTAATTGTCATAATGTGTATTAAATGGCAAAAATAGAAAATATATTCAACAGGATAACTTTCAAAAAAGTTTTCCCTAATAACTTAGAAGCTGTCTAAAATTAGTTCTTTGGAATTATTACAA
>JABMPH010000268.1 GCA_013203805.1 Bacteroidota bacterium
AAAATTTAGTATTCAGGAAGATACAGTTATAAACAAAATTTTTATTCACTATAGCCAAATCGATAAGTCGATGAAGCGAATATTAAAGATGGACTTGCAATTAAAGAAAGAAATTGAAATATCAAGAACTCAAATTAGCAATCTTCTTTATGATGTAAACGACAACCTCGTCGACACAACTTTTCTAAAAGAGTATATTAAAGAAGAGAAAAGAATCGTTTTAATACTTGTTAACCGAATAAATCACAATTTGGAAATAATTAGGGCAGAAACAAACAGATATGATTCTCTTAATCCTATTATTGAAAATTATCTAAATAAAAACAATTGAATCTTAAGTTGATATATATATGTGCGCTATTCCTATTTTTAGGACTAGTATTTTGTAATAATTCAATATCACAAAATACACAATCTATTAATCCTGTGCTTACCAGGCAGCAGCAAAATCAACCGGATCCAATGGAAAGTGTAGCAATCAAATTTTATCGTGAGAAAGAATTTACAAAAGCTGCCGAGCTTTTCCAACAACTCTACAAAGGAAAGCCAACCAACAATTACTACAACTATTATTTTAACTGTTTAACCACAATACAGGATTACAAAAAAGCAGATCAACTAGTAAAGCAACATCGCAAAATATACCCCGACAATTACAGATTTTTGATTGATGAGGCTTATATTGCAGGATTATCAGGGAATAAAAAAAAATCGAATCGAATCCTTAAAAAACTCATCGAAAACCTACCCGCTCAGCGTAATCAGATATTGCAAATCACAAGTAGTTTACAAGGTAAAGGATACCCTGAACTTGCTATTAAGGTTTTTGAAAAAGCTAGTATGATGACCCACGGAAATAACTCGTATAGCTTTGAAATTGCTGATGCTTATTTGTATAGTGGCGAATACAGTGAGATGTTTGACAGCTACCTAAGTCACTTAGAGAAATTTCCAACCGACCTTCAGAGAGTGAAAAGCAAATTGCAATATGTAATGAGAATGGATGTAAATAGCAATCTGTCGGAAATGCTGAAAAGTAAATTATTACAAAGTTCGCAGAAAAACCCAGAAAATATTCAATTGGCGGAAATGCTCATGTGGTATTCGTTGCAAACTAAGGATTTTGATATGGCCTTTCGTCAGGCAAGAGCCAATGACCTAAGATTTGGAAATAGTGAAGAAGACATGCTTGAACTTGCCAATATTGCATTTTCAAACTATGATTATAATACCAGTGCTAAGGCATATAAATATGTAGTTGATAAAAAAGGTGATACCCCTTATTATATTGATAGTTATGTGGGATTTTTTCTTGCATCAAACAAACAGATTGAAGAAAATCCTCTTACCACCCTCAATGATTATGAAGAACTGGAGAAAATGGGCATTGAAGCAATTAATATATTAGGCATCAACAACTTCACTTCTGATATCGTATTACAACTTGCGCATATAACTGCATTCAGATTAGCAAAGAATAAAGAAGCTATTGATATGATTGAATTAGCTCTTGCAAATCCCAATATCGATAAAATAAAAGAAGCCAATCTAAAACTTAAACTTGCGGATATCCTTCTGGCCGATAACCAGATATGGGATGCCACTTTACTATATTCTCAGGTCGAATCGGATATGAAAAATGAGCCCATTGGCCATGAAGCAAAACTTAAGAATGCAAAAGTATTTTATTATGTGGGTGAATTTGACTGGGCAGCAACGAGGTTAGATATTCTAAAATCTGCTACATCGAAATTAATATCAAATGATGCTATCGAGCTTTCAATGTTTATTAATGATATGCGCGAAGAAGACACTATTGGCTTTGTGCTTCGTAAATTTGCCGGTGCTGAGCTCTACACACTACAAGGCAAATATGACTCAGCAATGCGACTTCTAACCAAAGTTGAAGAAGATCCTGCGGGTATCTATAGTTTTGAGTACGCTCTATATAACAAAGCACAAATTTATTTTGAGTTAAAAGAAATGGCGAAAGCCGACTCGGTTTACAATAAGCTTATAACAATCTATCCAACAAGTGTAAAAGCAGATAATGCTTTATACAAGCGAGCAGAGTTGTTGCGCATTTATTTAAACAATATTGAAGAGGCAAAAAGACTATATTTGATCCTGATGACTGATTATCCCGAGAGTATTTATTCAGGAAAAGCCCGAAAGCAATATAGGTTGCTGGAAGACAAGAGTATAAACAAAATTGAATTTTTTTATAACTAATGATACGACCAAAAAACATCTGGGGCAACATTTTTTAACCGACAATAACAT
>JABMPH010000269.1 GCA_013203805.1 Bacteroidota bacterium
GGGCAATATCCCTCTACTTAATAAATTATGTATTTATGATTACCGATTATTATGTACGTGTAGTTACCAATTATTGTGTAGTTTTATTTACTGATAACAGTGAGCTTAATAGAGTAATTTATCCCTGGTTTTTATAAGCTCATAAGTATAATCATGATATCCTAACGACCATAACAACATCAACATCTCCGTTTAACTCTGAGGGAGGGACAACATACCTGCATTACATTCCGGTTTGCAGGCTGCGAGATTCTCAAGCGAATAAATTATAAAATATCACCACATGTACAACCTAACAACCCTTTCAATACTTCCTCCAGAGATATTTCGTTCTCCACCACAAGTGCCTTCGTTTTCCACTCAATATGACAATAAGTTTGTTTTGGAATTAGATTAACCCGACAACAATGACAACCCTCCAACCCCCTCAAATAGTAAAATTAAGTCTAGTATTCCAAATAATAGCGTATATTTGCCCATAGGATTCCAAAATATACGTTATAATGAAGTCACGATTTCTACAAAACACCTTAAAAAAGAAAGACAGTTCACCTTTGTCCCGGATAATTGTCTTAACCGGGGCTAGACAAACTGGCAAGACTACTCTGGCTCGACATTGCTATCCAAAATACAAATATCTATCCATTGAAGATCCTGTATTAAGAATACAATATAAGAAACTTACAGCTGCTCAATGGAAAGAGTTTTATCAGGAAGCGATACTAGATGAAGTTCAAAAAGAGCCGGTACTAGTGGAAAGTATAAAATCTGTGTATGATCAGTACGATAATGTAAGATATATATTGTTGGGATCAAGTCAGTTGCTGCTCCTTCAAAAAGTTAAGGAAAGTTTAGCAGGCAGATGCTTAATTGAAGACGTACTACCTTTAACACTTCCTGAAATACTTACTAACTCATGGAGTGAGAGCCCTTCATATTCTTATTTTCAAAAATATTTACATAGCTATTCATGTCCGGATAGTTTACCATCATTTGAATTATACCCCGATTATTCTTCACGGATGAAAGTATTTCATTATTATTTGATTAATGGCGGATACCCGGCATTGGTTAATGAAAAACTAAGTGAAGATGACAGGTTCGAATGGCTGAAAAACTATGTCCGTACTTATTTGGAGCGAGATATTAGGGATATTGCCGAAATTAAATCGTTGGAGCCATTTGTTAAGGTTCAAAGAATGACAGCGTTATTAACCGCTCAGCTTGTCAATTTTTCCAACTTAGGTAATGAAGCAGATGTAAGTTCAAAAACAGCTCAGCGCTTTCTACAATACCTTGAAATTAGTTATCAGACAATAATGTTACAACCTTGGTTCAATAATAAAATTAAACGTCTTGTAAAAACTCCTAAATTACATTATTTAGATCCTGGTGTTCAAAGAGCTATCTTACAAAAAAAAGGAGAATTAACAGGAAATGAGTTTGAGAGTGCAATAGTAGCAGAGATTTACAAGCAGGTTAAAGTGATAGGCTTTACTGGCAATTTTTATCATCTGCGAACACATGATGGTGCAGAGGTAGACTTATTATTGGAAACTGAAACAGGTTATTTAGCTTTTGAAATAAAAATGTCAAATAACATTGGGAGCAAAGATGCCCGCCACTTAAGAAGCTTATCCAAAATACTAGATAAACCGATTATTCACAGTTTTATACTTAGTAATGATAATAATATTAAGCAAATAGATGAAAATATTCTGTCATTCCCGGCTGCAATGTTTTTAACTTAATTTTTTTGAAACAAGAATCGGAGACACATTTTCAATCTAATAACCCAACAACAATGACAACCACCTATTCACCAGTAGTAATTATACCATATCGAAGGAAGCGCAGCGATGAGTCTCAATATGTGCGCCCTTTTTCCAGGGTCTTGTTTCTCAAGATGACAAAGTAGTAAGGAAAACCCTTAGTGCTACTTTGTGCCATCCTTCGTGCTCCTTTGTGCAATCCTTTGAGCCCTTTGTGTAAAAAAGAAATGTAGAAAAGAGATTGAGATTAAGGTTGAGAGGGAGTCCAAAGTTCCACCGCAAGGCTAACGGTGCAGACTTGAGACAGGTAAGAAACTGTGCGCAGATTTCCCCCTTCGGGGGCACGGGGGTGAGCGAAAGCAATTACAACCTCAACTGAAGAGCTTGTACCAAGTCTCCCAGCACAAGGCTAATGCTGAAGACTTGAGACAGCTTGAGGTGCCAAGCCAATAGAAACTATAATTAATAATCACAGTTTGTCTTTGAAAAAACACTCAATTTGACATTCAATAAGAAAAACTTTAACTTTGTAAAATGAAATCACTAAAATATTTAATATACAAAGAAGGCGAATACTATGTTTCCCAATGCCTTAATATTGACATTAGTAGTTTTGGCAATAATGTACAAGAAGCCCTAGATTACCTAAAGGAAGCTGCAGAACTATATTTTGAAGATAATGATGAAATAAATTTCATTCCTATTATAAACGAAACGATGATAGGAGAAACAACCATAAATGCCTAAACTTTTTTCTTCGTCTTATATTATCAAGGTGCTACTGACTAAAGGATTTGTTTTTGTATCCCAAAAAGGTAGCCATCTAAACTACCCGTCGAACGAGTTTTCGGACAGGCAGGCGTGAGTGTCTAGTGAATTTAGGGTGGCAGTTTTATACATAAGTTTCTCATCTAGTATTAAGGGCTTTGTGACCTTTGCACAACCCTTTGAGTTCCTTTGTGGTAAAGAATTAATATGGGACTGAGGTTAAGTTTTAGTTTAAGGTTGAGAAGGAGTCCCATGTCCCTTTGTGCAAGGCTAATTATTACTACATTTCAATAAATTGTCTAGCTGTCATAACAGGTAAAGAGGAATTTTTAAAGTCTTTCAGATTCCTTGTAATTATAAGGTCTTGATTATTTTCCATTGCTGTAAAATACTGAAGTCCATCTTCAAAGTCGTCAAATGAATTGTCATTTAATGCTATTCCAATAATTTTGTCGTCAAGTGGTAAGATTGTGATTATAAGTCTGAGCTTCCTTAATATTTCTTTTGCAGACATGGAGTTCGTCTGTCTTAAAAGTGTGTAACTTGTATTCGCTACAGTAAGTGAAGAAATGCTTAATTCAATAATTTTCTTGTCTGCGAGTGAGAAAAGACTCGCTGCCTCTTCATAGTATGGTTCTCTGCGAGATAATAGATCTATCACAATGTTCGTGTCAACAAAGAGCTTTTTCATTTATATTTTTCTATTATGTAGTCACTATATTCTTTTTTGTAATCAAAGTCTGAAGGCAAGGTAATCACACCACTTAAACTTTCTACAAGTGGAGTTATAGAGCTTTTGCTGTCTTCCTTTTTTTCTTTGGTCAGACTATCGAGATATGATTCTATCATTTTAGATAAGCTGATTCTGTGACTTCTTGCATATAGTTTAGCTCTTTCGATTACACTGGCATTTAGTCTTAAAGTCAATTTTGTTTCCATTGCATTATATTTTACGTGCAAATATACGGCACTTGTACGTCATATGCAAATTTTATTGTTTTCTTAATCTTAATGCTAACTCTAGAATATAAACCTCTCCCTGTTCGAGGCGGAAACCTCAATCTTAACCACGCATTACAAATGCAAATGTGTTTTCAAACGTATTACTAGAGCGCTTGATTTTTGAGGTCAACTCCTATCATGAGGTGGTTTTCCTAAACCCATAAAACGAGTCCAACTATAAGGAAACAGGGCAGGCGTGAGCGTCAGCTGACCTGCCCGACGAACGAGTTCTTGGTCAGGCGGGCGCGAGAGTCTCTACATTCAATAATCATTCTCGCGGCTCAACTAGGATTAATAACCTTCGTGCGACTTTGTGCAACCCTTTGAGCTCCTTTGTGGTAAAAAAGATATGGGGCTGAGGTTAAGCTTTCGGTTAGGATTGAAGAGCTTGTCCCTAGTCCCGCCGCGCAAGGCAGGTGCTGTAGACTTGATACAGGTAGGAGAAACGGAAACTTAGAATCTTCGATCTATCATCCTCTCACTTCTTTATAATTTTAAAAGTCGCCCCATCTAACAATCTAACTCATAGTAATACGAACTAAACATCAAATTATAAATTAAATACCTTACAGTTTGGGAATGTGATTCCAATATTGTAATATTGCACTATGATTCAAAGAGAAGCAAGTTTAGAATTGATTAAATTGGCAACTCAGTTTAAGGCTGTGGCTGTTATTGGTCCACGTCAGTCGGGTAAAACAACATTAGTAAGACATACTTTTGCTAATAAGCCGTATGTGAGTTTGGAAAATCCCGACACAAGGCAATTTGCGCAGGAAGATCCTCGCGGTTTTCTGTATCAGTTTCCAAACGGGGCCATTTTGGACGAAGCGCAAAGGGTACCACATCTTTTTTCTTATCTTCAACAAATTCTTGATGAACATACGGAAACTGGATTATTTATTATTACAGGTTCTAACAATTTCCTATTACAAGAAAATATATCGCAAAGCCTTGCGGGAAGAATAGCCTATTTGAATCTCCTCCCTTTTTCACTAAATGAACTGAAAATTACAGGAAATTGGGAACTAAATGAACTTCTTTACAAAGGTGCTTACCCTCCCATTTATGATCAGGCTGTTGAACCCAACAATTGGTATCGAAACTATATACGTACATATATTGAACGTGATGTGCGCCAAATAAAAAATATTATCGATTTATATACATTTGAGCGATTTGTAAGACTTTGCGCAGGAAGGATTGGTCAGTTGCTAAATATGTCAAATCTTGCCATAGAAACAGGTGTTGATCACAAAACAATTTCTTCCTGGATTGGAATTTTGGAAAGCAGCTTTATCATTTATCGATTGCAACCACACCACAGAAACTTCAATAAGAGAATTGTTAAAATGTCAAAATTATATTTTTATGATACAGGTTTGGCAAGTGCACTTCTTGGTATTCAGAATGAGCAACAGATTGATGCTAATCCTTATAGAGGTTCTTTATTTGAAAATTTTGTGATTACAGAATTAATCAAAACAAGATTTAATGAAGCTAAGCAACCTCATATCTATTTTTGGCGCGATAATACAGGGCACGAAATTGATGTTGTTATAGAAAATGGAGACGAACTTTTTCCCATCGAAATAAAATCAGGAAAAACAATTACATCAGACTATTTTATGGGTTTGTCTTTTTGGAATAAAGTAAGTGGGCAAAATGGGGGAACTATTGTTTATGGTGGACATTCTTTTCAGAAGAGGAGCAATGGGATAACCATTTTTCCCTGGAATAGAATTGACGAGATAGGTAGAGAAAGTTATAAATAATGCACATTAATTTAGTCGACACCGCGAAGTGAAATTATAACATTAATAATACTATCATTTGAAACTTAAGTAACAGCAGTCTCCCAACCCTAATACATCCCCTTACTAATAATTGAATCCTTTGAGCGCCCCTACCTGACTGCCTTCTGCAGTTTAACCGGCAGCAGTTTTGTGGTAAAAGAAGTAATGTAGGAAAGAGGTTGAGATTAAGGTTCATAGGGAATCCCTTGTCCCAACGCGCATGGTTTCACGTCAGAGTTGAGACAGGTGGACAATGACTAACCAGTTTTCTCTTCACCTCTCACTACTCACCATTCATCAAACTCAATGCGTCCAGATTACTTTCTCTTGATACTCCTTGAGGTTTGATGCCCCTGCATAGCTAAATGCACTACATAGCCCGTCATGGATATCTTTTATAGCATAGCTTACCGCACCCTTATAAGGAATTTCCATACTTACCCCTTCGGTATGTTTACCACTATTGCCGGTTTCAAGCTTCGATTCATATGAAGCACTTCCCATGTAGCTTTTGTAAAAAGTTTCGTTAGGGTAATTACCTTTTCTGAGTTTTGGTCCCGGACTTTCCTTAGTTCCGGCGAATAAACTTCCCGCCATAATAGCATCAGCACCGGCTGCCAGAGCTTTTGAGATATCCCCTACAGATGTAATTCCACCATCGGCAATTATTTTAATACCAAGTTCATTTTTCCTTTCTGCGCAAAGCAGTACCGCCGAAAACTGTGGAATCCCATAACCCGTCATTATCCTGGTTGTACATGCCGAACCGGGTCCGATTCCTACCTTAACAATATCTGCTCCCCAATTATTTAACTCTTCAACAGCTTCTGCAGTACATACATTTCCAGCAATAATATCTACTTGAGTTTCCAGTCCGTTAACATTGAGCCATTCCTTTACTTTAGTTATTTGTCGCTTCATTTTAATATGGTAGCCATGAGCAATATCAATTGTTATACTGCGTAATAGTCCTTTGTTTTTATCATTTTCGAAAACAACCAATGGTTCAAGATTATTAACACCTACAGAAATATCTATTGGGCAGTTAACTAAAAAAAATTGCATGCAATCATCGATATATTTTTTCTTTGATTTTTGAAATCTGTGAAGGATACCCATCGCTCCAAGTTCATAAAGGGCAATTGCCATGTCAGGTCCCGTAACGGTTTTCATATTTGCAGCAATTACAGGCATTCCGAGAGTGTGAAATTCAGGATGCTTAAATAACTTAACTGATAAGTCAACCATACTTCTGCTTTCGAGTTCAGAATATGATGGAACAAGGTATACATCGTTATAATTAAATGATCTCATATTAATTCAAATGTTTATTATTTATCGTGTTTTTTTTTCAGTGAAAAACAGAGTAAATGTCGTGTTTCAAAAAGTAAGCATTTGTACAAATCTAGTAATTTATCTGTCGTATTGAATCTGAGAGACTAAAAAAACCAGTTTAACTCTGAGGAAATAGGGAAGCCAGTGCGCAAGCTGACCTGCCCGACAAACGAGTTCTTGGTCAGGCGGGCGTGAGAGTCTATTAACACAACGTTTAGCTCTGAGGAAATTAGGAAGGCATGTGCGTAAGCTGACGCGAGAGTCTCTATAATCAATAAGGA
>JABMPH010000270.1 GCA_013203805.1 Bacteroidota bacterium
CCGTAATCCCATAACAAGAGCCATTACTGCAGCTACAGCTGCCATGGCACCAGACATATATTTGTTTGCTTTTTCTGCAGCACGACTAAGGCTAAACCAGCCTTGTTGAGTTTTCCGAAGGTCTGCCTGGTGTTTGTTCATGATTCCCCGAAGCATGGCTATTCTCTTCCCCTGGGCAACATATTCTTTGCTGCCGATGATCATTCGGTTCTGAGCCTGTTGCATTTTCATCATTTCCTTCCGGATGGAAGCGATGTCATTACGAACTTCTTTGTCGTTAATGTAGAGATTGATTCGTCTGGTGTACCTATCGGCCATGGAATTTAATTTCCTGCCAAAATACAGCCAACTTATACGAAGAGAAAGGACAGAAAAATAGTGGGTAAAAACGATAAGAAATGGGTAAAAATATATCTATAAGGGGCGAATCGATGAGAAGTGGATAATCCGACTCAAATCATCTACATTTTGGATTAAAAGTTAAAGCTCTACAACAATCAAACTCGAATTATCTAAGTTATCTTCATACTTATTTTTAAAATCTGCTAGTCCAGTTTCCGAATTAAAATTCATTTTTGCGATATCCGCTATCCTGCTAATTTCCAATATCCCATCAGAACAAATAATTATTTTGTCAGACGGAGCAACATCGATATCAACTACGTCTGGACTAAATTTATTTCCTTCTCCTTTTATACTTCGGGTTACAACATGACGTATAGAGCCTAAATCTAATCCATTATCAATATTCCTGTTTTTCTTTAATTGGTTAATTAGAGAGTGGTCTTCCGATTCAAATTGTATTTCATTATTCCGTACATGAATAATTTTCACATCACCCACCCAAAAAATGGAAGCTTGGTTTTCAATTATCAGACAGCCGCCAATAGTACTACCTATTGTTTTTCCACTTTTAATAGTTAAATCCCGAATGGCATTATTCGCCTTTACAATGGATTCGTTTATCAGAGCATTTTTATCTTCATAATCAATGTTTGAGTTAAGGTATTCAAATATTCTATTGGAAACCGTTTCAGCAGCTAACCTCCCATTTTCATACCCTCCCATTCCATCTGCTATTAGATGAACAGAAATGTCATTAGCAATATGCTTTGAAAGAATATAATCCTCATTCTCCTTTCGACTCCCCTTAACTGAAAAATAGTTTACTTCCATTAATTATCCGTTGCTTTTATAGTTCCACCTCCGTGTTTTGTTACTCTTGGCCGAGTATAAACTTTTTGAGGTTTGTTAGTTATTAATTTATCTGAGGCTTTTGTTGCCCAGACGAAGTTGTTTGTCATCAATAATAATGTTTTTAGCGGTCATAGTTAGTCTACTAATCCTTTAAGGATGTTATTTAGGCATTCGTAAATGTTATCGTATTTAAAACTCTTGTGTGTATCTAAAATCTGATTTATTAATCGGCTTTCATCTTCCTTAATTACCTCCGATTTTAATATCTCAACTATTTTATTTTTAGTTGAATCATAATCAGATAAAAGCGTGGAAATATCCCGACCAAGCAATCTTGAACCAGCAACCTGAATATCAAAATCCTCCACTTCGTACAAATCGAAATGGTCTTCAATTGCTCTTTGTTCATTTATATTAAGGTAGTTATTAATGATAAAGGCCATGTCATCGGCATCTTTATTTCCTTTGATGTTCCTGTCAAGCCATGCAACTATTTTAAGGATAAATACTCCTTCTAATGATGCTACCCGAATTTCTACTTCATCATCTACAATTACAGTTTTAGCATCTTCACTCACTTCTGAAAAACCAAGAATGGACATAGCAATGTCTTCTTCAGGTGGCCAGAATATTTTATCATCTTCTTTCATTACTTCACCGAAAGGAACTATGTCCAATTGGAAATCATTTAAGTAAATAAAACGTTGCTTTTGGCTTGGGTCTTTTTCAAATCCTTCAATGTTTACGATACCTTCTTCCACCTTTTTAAACTCGTCCCAATCAGCTATTGCAATGGCTATATCTAAATCATTAGTAGCCCGTCCTGATTTTTTATCATGAATTTGCATAATGATATCACGAGCTGTTGCACCAATAACATAGAAATGAATTCCTTCGGATGAAAAATACTCAGTCAGTCTTTCTAATATTGGTTTTAATAGCGGATGTTGGAATTTGTCACTTGATATGTTGTAACTCATTCTCTATAATAATTTTGGCGGTTTCCATATTTCGTTCTTTTCCACTACCCATTAATTCTGCTAGAATAATAAGAGTAGGGGCAATATTCTTTTTTGCTATATTTTCATCCTCTTTCCAAAAAATGGCTAATATTTCCACATCTCCCTCAGTGTCTGGAATTAACTTAAATTTAGAAGCGATATTTTGCCATCCTTCATTTGTGTAAATTGAAAAATTCTGAGGTTGAAGTTGTTTTGTTAGAATTGAAGCACCAGGTTCACCTCCCCATATATTTCTTCCAGGTAATACATCCAATGGTAGGTCTTGCCATTTATTATAATTTTCATTTCGGGGAAATCGAAATCGTTTTTTTAATAATCTTGGTCTTAGAACATCATTAAAAGCCAATGTCCATCTTTCCAATAACTCTATCTTGTTCTTCAGGTATCTTTTATTTTTGGCTTTAACTACAAACCTAAGGTCTTCAAGTTCTTTCATTATTACGCTTACAGAACCTAATGCGATACTCGTTTTTTCTGCTAAACTGCGATATGATAATTGTAAATCTTCCGGTTGTGTTAGTAGCTGGAATATCAATTTTATACCAGATTCCTGAAAAGCTCTTGATTGATTGAAATTTGTTGGTTTATCAGGTTTTTGTCCTGTTATATAAATTAACAACTTGCCATGTTTGATAAAAGCATTTCCTGCTCTATCGATGTAATTTATCCCTTTTTCTTTTAGTTCCTTAGCTATATCACTTGCTATAAATTTGGCAATAGCAATGATGGGTTTTTTTGTCAGTTGCTTTAAACTATCAATTTCATTAAATACAATACCTTTATTAGAGGTTCTTATTTCAGGCTTACCAATAACCACAAATTGGGTATTATTTATAGTAGCAACAGCATCATACTCATTCCTATTACTTTCTATCTCAGCAGTAACATCAGCTACTTGTTGTAGTTGAACTACTGCATCGTATATATAATCAGTATTTCTATACATATCTCCACTGTGTTGTTCATTAATATTAGCTGTTCATTGACAATGAACATTCAAATATAGTGAACACTACTGTAAAAAACAAGTATTATTTTATTAGTAATAGCAACATTAGTTTTGTCCTCTGTAGAATCATTAGAACCATCATCACTAGGAAAAGCACTAAGAAGCACTATTTTATTAACATGCTCTGCATTAGCAATGTTACCAATAGTATCATTGTCCATATTAATAACTGGATATTCAACAAAAAGCTGGACGGTAAGTTAAGCTATGGCACGATTTTTTGTATTTTTTAATGTGCAAAAGGTTTTGTCTTTCAATACGACTATATAATTATTTAATATGTAGTTTAACCGCATTAAGTGCAGCATTGGCATTTACTTCTGCAATACTGTTGGCAAGCAAAGGAACCTGTAGATCCAGTACCGGATTAAACCAGGGAACAGAAATCCTTGGTGTATCCATTCCACCTTTTGCCGTTCGGATAACTGCGTTTCCCTGAAGCTCATATCCCCGTCCTACACCTTTATGAACAAAAACACCGTGACGTTCAAAAGAGAAAGAGACCAATTCGCTAACACCTATTTTTTTCCCAAGCCTTGCA
>JABMPH010000024.1 GCA_013203805.1 Bacteroidota bacterium
ACTGATAACAGACTATATTTTGCCTACGAAGTAGTAGCATTTGGTATTAGCTTTGGTAAGCAAATTGGGGGTTTTGTTGAAGTGGGCTATGGATATGCTGGGATGGTTAATTTCGGTGTATATGCTGGATTTTAATGGCAACAAACTGCCAGTTATGAATAAACAATGATCCTGATAATTTTGTTTAACCCGGGTTTAGTAGTATGTGATACTATCTATTCAGCTAGTTGGCTCTCAACAATTTTAAGATTGTTCTTTGCTTCAGTGTAAGAAGGGTAAATTTTTAAAGCAATAATGAGATAATCTTTCGCTTCTTTGTATTTTACCTGCATGGCCAAGCAATAGCCTATATTATTATAAGTTTTTGCAAGATTTACTTCTCGGTATAATTGCTTGTTGATTATACTTTCATCGTATTCAGAAAGACGGGATAGATAGCTTTGTGTTTTAAGGATATCATCTATTTCCTGATATTTTTTAGTAGTATCGGCATAAGCCTTTTGGTAAGTTAATAACATACCCTTGTATGAATTTTCTATAGTTAGGCGATTTTCAATCGCTAGCTTGAAATTAATGATTGCAATATCCCATTCCTTTTGATTCATATAAATATGACCTGCTTTTTGGTACGCTTTTTCAGGAAAAGCAGAAGTATGAGTAGCTACCAAATAACTTTCCAGAGCCTTTTTAGGTTGGCCTATTTTTTCATAAATCTCTCCAAGGTTGTAGTAAATAACACCGGGGTATTCGGGCTCTAGAGTAAGTAAATGATCAAATGAAATAATAGCTTTATTATAATCACCTGTTTTTTGATAGGCAATAGCAAGGTTTGCAATGGCACTTTTTAGGTCGGGTACAATCTTTAATGCTTTTGTATATTGCTGAATTGCTTCATTATATTTATTTGATTTCAGGTATGTATTTCCGGCATTTTTTATACTGATTGCTTCAACATTTTTACCCGGATGTGATAACTCAACAAGCCAATCCGGACTAATTAGTGTCAATCCCCCCATTATCAATAATCCTCCCCAAACCGAAAAAATGAAATATGTTATTACAGTATTTATCTTCATGCTTGTTTAGTTATTATGATAAATTAATAAAGGGTTTTTGCCTTCAGCTTTCAGTCGGTTATAAGTATCACATGCATCTTTATTTTTTTGAAGGATAATCTGAATTCCATGGTTATTCGATTCATTAAAAACAAATTGTGTTTCGTCAGTCAGAGGAAATCCTTTGCCTCCGTCTCCATCATATCCAGTTCCAAAAACGATAATATTATCACATAAAGTAAAAATTGTTTGCTGATCTCTTTGGTTGAATACTTTTTTCTTGTCAACTAACCTGAACAGGCCATCAGGATAAATTAATACATCAAAATATACGATTGGGATTCCTTTGTAAATCAAAATATTATTATTTGTGCTTATAATATTATCATTAAAATATTTATTTATGTAATATCCCTGTGTGATAAACAGCCCCGTAATAACTATAATTATAATATTTCGCGATAATTTAAACTGTGTTAAGTGGATGATTAGGAACACTACCCCAAATATTAAGAATGTAATAAGAATAGTGGATAAAATAAATGTGGTTTCGGTGAGTAAAGATGCAATCACCATGAAAATATAGGCAAGCATAAATAGAAGTATCAATAATGACAATGGGTTTTTGAAATAGTCTTTAAGTGTAGGTTGCCTGATTTTCCATCCAACAATTAAAATACTTCCATTTTCTAGGATGAAATAAATAACGAATAATCCAATCATAGTTCCCCAAACGTCCTTTGAGATATCACCTATATCAAATATGCGGTTAGAAAGTGGCATTTGTAAAAATTCATCCAATGTAGAAGTTGCCAGAGCCGATATAAATGTTAGCAGTATAATTTTTTGCGATGGTAAGTTTTTTAAGGATAAAGCTCTGTAATTCAGGTATGCAAAAATTGCATATGCAAAATAATGCCAATTATATTGTAATTCGTAAAACTTGTGATTAAAATAATAGTCGGTTGATTTTTGGCCTATCCAAAACAGGAATAGAACCACAAACCAGCTAATTAGCCTAATGAAGTTAAGTTTACGGAAAGAGAAAAAAAGGATAATGATTACTCCAATAACAGCAATTGTTACAGTAACCGGGATATCAATACTGCCAACAGGATATGTTAGATTCGATAATTCGCCTATAACCGACTGGAGGTAGTTTTGAAGTAGTAAAAACGGAGTGGCAATTAATAGTAGAATATATAGAAGGCGGTGAGTTTCAGGGTTTTCAATTATACTGATATTACCATTCATGCGGGCAAAGTTAAGAAAAATGATATTGGGTTAATAAAGAGTTATACCAAATTGTTGTCTTTTATTATTCTTCAGAAAGTATTCCTGAAACAACTTGAGTAAGTTCTACAAACTGTGCCGGTGATAATTGTTCGGCTCTTTTAGTGAAAAAAATATGATCGGCTTGTACTATGTTTGGTAATATGGGTCTTAACGCATTTCGTAGAGTTTTACGTCGTTGATTAAATCCTGTTTTTACAACACGGAAAAATAGTTTTTCATCGCAATTAAGTTCTTCTGTTTTATTTCTTGTAAGGCGGATAACAGCTGATTTTACTCGTGGCGGTGGATTAAATACATTTTCATTAACAGTAAAACAATATTCAATATCATACCAGCTTTGTAA
>JABMPH010000271.1 GCA_013203805.1 Bacteroidota bacterium
CACAATGGAGAGTTACGCTGCAACATATGGAAAAAATGGAAAAGGAGGTGGAATTGAAAGTAAACATAATTATTTCCCAATCCCAATTATTGAACTTCAGTTAAATTCAAATTTAGAACAAAATCCAGATTATTAGCTAAAACTATAATAACACTAAAAAGGCTTAACCATTTTCTTAAAAACAAATTAAAACAAAAAAAGAAGGATTAAAAACAATTTTTTATTGAGGTAAAACTCAAAACGCAGAATTATTTATTAATTATTAATACAAATTTAAATTTATGATCATGAAAAATTATTTATTGAAAGGAATTTCGTTATTGATGTTTGTAGCTGCTTTAGCTACTACATCTTGTAAAGAAGATGATCCTATACTATCTTCTGACTCGATGGTAACAGCAACAACAGTCAAAGGAGCTGTAGTTGGTGTAAGTGTAGAAATTAAGGACTCAGATATTGTCGTGAGCAAAGACGATGGAAGTGCTGCTATGACGGCAACTATTATTTTAACTCTTTCGGCTGACGCCACTGCAACTTATGATGGTGTTGCTGTTGTAGGAAATGAAATTATTGTAGCTTTAGATGCAGGAAGCTCTAATGACCTTGTGGTTACTGCACAAGATGAAAAAGCAACTTCTACATACAAAGTGAAAGTGAAATTAGTCGTTCTTGAAAGCTTAGTGGCTTTTTGGAATTTTGAAGGAGACGAACCACTTGTAGATAAAACAGGGAATGGACATGATGGAACCATTTATAACACTGTAAATCAAACTGCCGGTGTAAAAGGAGTTGCAAATTCTGCTTATGAGTTTGTTGGAAACACAGCTGGAGACAATGTTAATGCAGGGTATATTGAAATACAAAATTCTGCTTTATTAACTAATGCATCTAGTATAACCATTAGTTATTGGGTAAAAGTAAAAGAGCTAAAACTAGATGGTGAATATTATGTTCTGTCTAATAACTCTTGGGCAGTGTATAAAACTTCTTTGCCAAGTCATGGGAATATGGTTTCTACAATATCTTATGGAACCTTAGCTGAGAGAACGGGAGGAAGTGATTATGACGCTGAGCAACCTGGTACCTTGAAGGTAGGCACATGGGCTATGTTTACTACCACTTATGACCAAACATCAGGCAAGCATGCAATCTATTATAATGGAGCATTAGCGGGCGAAAAAGTAGTGACTCCAGGAGAAGCTCTTAGAAAGTTTGCTGCTGATGCTATATTCGTAATTGGAACTGAAACAAGTAGTGCAGGATGGGATAAGTATATCGGGGAAGAATGGTATAATGAGACTTATAAGTACAAAGCTACTTTTAGTGGTAGTTTAGATAACGTTAGAATTTACAATGAAGCGTTAACTCTGTCTCAAATTGCTACAATATATGCTAACGAAAAAAACTAGTTATATAATTGTTAAAACGTTTTTAGTCTAAGATCAGATTCATAACCTTCAAGGTTTCTTTAGCCTTGAAGGTTATTTTATATGAACTTTACAATAGATATTTTATGCAAAAAGCTATTTATCTTTTATTTATAATTATTTGCTCAAACTCAGCCCTTTATTCCCAAAGTATTTCACTTCAATTATTTGGAAACGAGTTAAACGGCTTTGGTATTAATATACTTTATAATGGTAAAACGGTAAGTTGTAACGAAGAAAATAGTGATTTCAATCTAATTGTCGAAAACGCCGACAGAAGTCATACCGATTCAGTCTACAATTGGAAAGCAACACTGGCTGAGGAAATCGTTAGTGGCTATAAACTTTCAGGACAGTATTATCTTCAGAACTTAATGTGCTATGTTACTATTGAGGTTAATTATTATATCGTAAATGATTATGTAATAAAGAAAGAAATCAGCTTAGAGCAAAACAATATTCCTCTGTTGTTTTATCAAATCGAAAACAAACTGAGTCCTTGCAATAATGATGTTTCATACTGGAGTTTTGATCATTTGGAACATCAGGGAGGATCAATTAGAGAAATATATCCTGCCGCGGGTTTCTTTTTTGAAGATTCCATTGCTGTAGGTCTTTTAACTGATGCCGGCTATCGTAACCAATGGACAAGAAACATTCGGAAGCGGCCAACCGATCAAGGTATTAACAATATAGGTTTTAAAGCAGTGCAAACCATTGCCGATGTAAATCTGTACCAAATTGCGAATAATCAAGAACGCGCAGAAAATAATCAATATGTGAGCCTGACTTTTGGTGAATTATCAGATTATAATAATGCTTCTTCATGGAAATTAGATAACAATTATCTCTCCCAAACAAATTCTGTCAATGGTGGAATAATAAAGGCAGTTAAAGGGAATAGTTTTTTAGTTTCGCCTCAAAGTAAACCGTCCGAACAAAATTCCGGGATTAAAATACCCTTTTCTACTCATGATGGATTTTATACTATAAAATTTAAATATAAAGCCGCAAAGCATATCAATTTGAGACTTTTAAAATCCTCAAAGGGTATAGAAGAGGTGGTTGGTTTTCATTATAAAAGTGGATTACCTGCATCATCAGATGAATGGCATAGTTTTGAAGAATCGGCTTTACTTCAAGGAATTGTAGGTGGCAAGGCTCAATTACTGATTGAAAGTAAATCGGAAATTGAAATAAATGATTTTGAAATTCTGGAGATTACTCCTAAAAGGAATCCATACCACCGCATGCCTATCGGCGAAAAACAAACTAAAACCATTGTAATGTTTGTACAAAAAGCCAAAGATATCAGAGATATACGATTGGCTAGTCAAACCCGACTTGCCGAAGGATTAGGATTCAAAGGTTCTGAGGTTGAAAAAGTATTATACGCAGACTTAATGATGCTCACCTGGATAAGCGGTGCTGAGGATTTTAGTCCTCATAACGTGCCCAGCATAAATTATGCCCCAGATATGTACAACAGAGATGCATTCTGGAGTATTGTTTCTGTTTATGATAAAGAATTAAATGAAGCCGTGTGGAAAAAATGGGGCGGCACACAAGATAAACGCGGAGCCATTGGAACTATAATTACTCCTTATATGGGAAGCGTTGAGAAAAAAGGAAACGAGGCTACTTGTGAATGGATTTGGTGGGCACTTATTAATTCAAGAAGGTATAATTCAACCATCGATACCGTTCGTTTGGGAAAGGCATTAGAGTTTTGTTATAATGAATTTGATCCGGATCATGATGGGATTGTTAGTTCGCACTTTTCATTAAGCCAGAATGATGTGGTATTCTATGAAAATAAAAAGTCAAATCTTGCTGTAAATCAAGGTGTTTATGCAATAACACTTATGGCAGCAAAAGAATTGGGATTTGATATTGAGCAAGATTATATAGACAAATCAGTACAGGAATACAGAAATTTTTATGATAAAGAAAAAGGCTATATCGTTTCAGACAGAGATTTTCCTTATGTTATTTCATTTACAGATCTTATGCCCGAATTTGTGTCGTGGTGGTTGTGGGATGCTCCACTACTCGACTCG
>JABMPH010000272.1 GCA_013203805.1 Bacteroidota bacterium
CGAAGGAAGAATATGGATTGGCACCAGCACTTATGTGAATATGTATGATAAAAAAGATTCCACTTTCACTTTTTATTCGCAGGAACATGGTTTGCCAAACAATAACATTTTCGAAATTATAAAAGATGGGAACAACGACCTCTGGTTTGCCACCGGAAAAGGACTATGCAAATTTGATGAGAAACAAAATACTTTTCACACCTTCACACTTGAAGATGGTTTACAAAGCCTCGAATTCAATTTAAGAACATCATATTTGTGTAATGATGGTGAATTGTTAATGGGAGGTATGAATGGCTTTAATTCTTTCTACCCCGATTCCATATCTAAAAATCCCTACATACCTAATTTAGTGTTTACCTCTTTCTATAAAACAAAAGGAAATTCAAAAGAGTACGTTAATTTTGAGGAAACGCATGAAGTTATTTTAGATCATAAAGTATATTCATTTACTATTGAATTTGCGGCACTGGAATACACCAATCCACAAAAAAACAATTATAAGTATAAAATGGAAGGAATTTCGGATGAATGGGTGGATATTGGAAATAGGAAATTTGTTCCATTTTTTGCACTTCAGCCGGGGGAATATACCTTTAAGGTAAAAGGTTCAAATAATGACGGTGTATGGAACAATGAAGAAATTAGCATCAGTATTATTATTCTTCCTCCCTGGTGGAGAAGCATATATGCGTATATCATTTACCTGGCAATCATCGTTCTGTCCATAGTTGCTTATATCAAAATACGTGAAAGGAAACTCAAGCATGACAAAAAAATTCTTGAACAGAAAGTTTTGGAGCGTACGCTTCAGATTGAGGATCAAAACCGGTTAATCATTTCAAAAAATCAGGAACTTGAGGAGCTGAATCATACTAAAGATAAGCTTTTCTCCATAATTGGCCATGACCTTGGGAATCAGTTCAATATTATTATTGGTTTTTTGGAAGTTTTGGTTTCCGATTTTAAAAAACTGGATGCCGCTAAAATAGAATATCATTTAACTAATATTTATAATTCTTCAAGGCATGCTTATGATTTACTTGAAAATTTGTTGACATGGTCTAAAATTCAAACGAAAGCGATACATTATAACCCAAAGGAATTTGATGTTCATCCCATCATAACCGAATCACTTGAATTACTTAAAGGAGCATCTGCCAAAAAGAACATTAAAGTGGAAGTATTCACAAACGAAAAAATAATCATTTATGCCGATGTAAATATGTTCTCCACAATGATTAGAAATATTGTTTTCAATGCAATAAAATTTACGCACGAAAACGGAAAAATTACAATTTACACCAAAAGGAAGAAAAACTTTTGCGAGGTTACAATTAAAGATAACGGTGTAGGAATACCCGAAGAAAACATCGAGAAAATATTCAGAGTAGACAGCAATCTTTCAACCAGAGGCACAAAGGGAGAAAAAGGAACGGGTTTAGGCCTCATCGTATGTAAAGAATTTATTGAAAGACATAAGGGTAAAATATGGGTTGAAAGTGAGGTTGGAAAAGGCAGTAAATTTATATTTACCTTTCCAATAAAAGATCTATTATAAACTTTTCTAAAATCAATTTTGATATTCTATTTTTAGTATATTTAACTTAGCAAATGAAATTTTGAATTCATTTAAAAGGTATAACTTATTTAGTTGTAATTATTTTGTTAAGTTCACTTCAAAACCTTAAATATCCTATTGAATAATAATTAACTGACTTTGTATTTTTTTATGTAAACTATACTGAATCGTATAAGTACCGGGTTTTAATCGCTGAACATCCAGTTTGGTGACAGGAGAATTAATCTCTGCCTGAGAACTAAGAACCAATATTCCTTTAACATCATACATATTAATGACTGAATTCTGATCCAGTTCAAATGAATTTATATAGATCAAATTATCTGCCGGGTTGGGATATATGTATGTAAACAATTCCACTTCATCAATGGAAGTTTTAACTTCTGAAGTAACAAAGTTAGTTGCTGAAACAGAACCACAAATTGAAGAAGATATTATTCTGAAATCATATCGGTCAGAATATGACGAATTCATTGTCCAGTTTGTTACATTGCCGGAAATCGTATCCACTACTACAATATCTTCACTACCGTTATCTGTATTCAATAATGTATTTATCTTCATCAGTAACAGTATTATCCCATGTTAAATTGATTTGTTCATTACTGTAAATCGCTTGCAGGTTAACAACGGGAGTTGGAGTAGCACATTCTTCAATTATTATATTTTGGTTGATTTCTATATTTGAAAGTACCTGCTTCGCTCCTGAAGGCCATTTTACCTCAACTGAATCAACCACAGATGCATCTGCCAAACCAAAATGTAAATGTTTGGATGTAACGCTGTGGTTTCCTGACATGCTAAGAATTTGGCGGTATTGTTTCACCTTTTTTCCACTGATTGTAGCATAAACATATACTTTTGCGCCAATTGCTGAACCATTTGAAACCTTTCCAATACAGTTGATTCCTAGCCAGTTATTCCCTTCGTTCTTATTCTCAAATAAATGTATGTTGTTTTGGCTTACTTTCAATAGATCCAGGTAGCCATCTAAATTATAATCACTAGTAGAAATTCCTAGCCAGGAATCTACCTCATCCTCGAACAATACATCAATTATAGGTTCAAAAGACAGCTTACCAGTCTCCATATACATATTCTTAAATAGTTCATTAAAAGACGATAGGTTAGCTACGGCAAGATCCAGATCACCATCATTATCATAATCGAAACATACACTACCCAAAGAATGTTGACATGCCAAAACCGGAGCTAAATCTGCTCTGTTTACAAAGTTATTATTGTTATTTTCCAGGTATACATTATTTGAAAAAATATTATTCCAAAATTTTGTAACTGGTAACAAAATATCCAGATCACCGTCATTGTCATAATCTCCCAGGGAAGATATTTCAGGGAAGTTGTTAAGCGTAGTATCATAAATTGTACTATAATGATGTCCGGAATAGTCATTATCTGATTTGCCAATATCTATACTATAATTTAATTATTTCAGTTCCATCCTGGATATGCAACATAAAGCTGGACGATAGTTAAGCTATGCCGCG
>JABMPH010000273.1 GCA_013203805.1 Bacteroidota bacterium
AAATGAAACTAACTACAAAATATTCAATGTTCTACGGCGCAACCCCGGAGATATTCGAAAATGCAAGAATTCTTAGAAATAATCAAACATCTGCTGAAAAGAAGTTATGGGAATATATAAAGAATAATCAACTTGGAAAGAAATTCCGAAGGCAACACTCTATATCAAGTTATATAGTAGATTTTTATTGTCATATGGTAAAACTTGTAATTGAGGTTGATGGGGAATATCATAATGATAGTGAGCAAACAGAATACGATTCCTATAGAGCTACTGATCTTAAAGAATTTGGATTAAGAATTATTAGATTTACCAATGATCAGGTATTTAATGACATTGATTTTGTTATTTCTGAGATCAAAAAGTTTTTATAGTAGCCCTGCGCGCTCCCCCGGCCCCTAAAGGGGCGATCCACCGCACATTTTAGTTTTACACTGCGCGCTGGTTCCCCCTTTAGGGGGCCAGGGGGTAGCGCCGGAAAATTAACCCATCTCACCCCTTCAATACGTGATTATTTACTAGTTTTGGCTTAGATTTAAAATAGGTGACAAGAATTAAATATACAGAAGGAGTAAAATTGTGGAATAAACTAATAATTCCAAAAACTGGTATAGTACCATTTGTGTATAATCCGGTACTATTTGGATTTTATGAGCAACATTTCAAATGGAAACCCTACTACACAATTTTTACATCTAATAATGAACCATGCTGTATACTGCCAATTATATTCACAGGAAAAGCCTGGGTAAGTATGCCTCACTTTTCACACGGAGGTTTACTGAATATTAACGGGGATAATGATTTTAATCCATCAAGTGTCATTCCTTCATTAATTACTATGTTGAAAGATGAAGCTTCCGGATTCTTTATTGTTCCAGTTAAAAGTCTTGAAAATAAGAAAGATGTAAGTAAAGAGAACTATTTTATTCGAACTTCTTTTGAAAACACCGGCACTGAATTTATCAAGTCTGAAAAAGTAATAAGTCATATCAGGCTAGCCAATGATATCGATGAACAGTGGAATTCTTTGTCATCTAACCTACGACGAAAGATCAATAAGGCAAATAACGAACTTGTGGTTAAGATAGACAACGAAGAATTACTCGGTGATTTCCATAAAGTTTATACTGAAAATATATCACAACTAGGTTCCCTTACCTATGGATTAGGATTTTTTCGAGATCTAGTATCCTGCTTTAAGGAAGATAATAATACTCTGTTTGTAGCTTATTTAAATGATAAACCCATCGGAAGTGCAATGCTGGTATCCTACGGTAACTATTTTGAAAATCTGTATTTTGCAACAACAAAGAAGCTTAGGAATACTTATGTTTCAGACTTCCTCCACTGGGAGATGATAAAGTATTCAGTTAATAAGATAAAGGAATCAGGAAAAAAATTCAGCTCGGAATCTATTTACAGTTTTGGAAGAAGCACCATTGATTCAGGAGTTTATAGCTATAAAAATCATTGGCCAGTCGAAAATCAGCAAGTTATTATATGGAATTATTGAAAGGTCTACCACAAATAGAATTGCCTGTATTTGATAATAATCAAAATCCATGTTGGCATTTGTTTGTGATACGAGCAAAAAAAAGAGATAGTTTAGCTGCTTATCTTAAAGATAATAATATAACAACAGGTATTCATTATCCAATAGCATTACCATTTTTGAAAGCATATGAGCATCTGAATAGTCATAAAAAAGATTATCCAGTAGCATATAATTATCAGGATAAGTTAATAAGTTTACCAATATTTCCTGAAATTACATCGGAGCAGGTTGAGTATGTTTGTGCCAAGATTTGTGAATTTTATAATAACTAATACTAATATAATGAAGCGAATTATAACTGTTTTTCTATTGTCGCTTACGGTTTCTTTTACTGCAAATTCTCAGGTAGTATACGAGCATATATCAAATAGTAACATTTATTCATTTCTGGATGAGTTGGCTAACGACAAAATTATTGATATTAATTCAACAATAAAACCTTATAGTAGAGTTTATATTGCTAATTTATTAGTTGATACAAAATCATCAGTCGAAGAACTTACTACGCGTCAAAAGAAAGAGCTTGAGTTTTATCTCCAGGCATATCAAATCGAGTTAGATTATCCGTTAAATTTGAAATATGATTTGTTAAAGAAAAGAAGAAACGTGGCTTTGGCTTATAATCCCATTGGAGCTTATTATAAAGACTCACTAACCTCTATATGGCTAAAGCCCATCTTAGGATATGAGTATTTCACTAATGATAATGGTTCATTAACTCATAGCTGGGGCGGTCTGGAATTTGGTGGCTATATTGGAAAACATATTGGATTTTATACAAGTTTAAGAGATAATAATTTATCGCGAAATGTAATCAGACCGGAATATTTTATTCAGGATCAGGGTGTGCCCGTTAAACATATCGATGGAGGTATAGATTACAGTGAAGCACGGGGTGGTATTAATTATTCATGGAATTGGGGCTCCATCGGATTAATAAAAGATCATATTCAATGGGGATCAAATTATTTTGGATCAAACATCATGTCAGGTCGTACACCTTCATATGGTATGATTAAACTTAATTTGAAACCTGCAAAGTGGTTTGAATTTAACTATTATCATGGATGGTTAGTGTCCTCAGTTGTTGATAGCTCCAGATCATATTGGGAGAATGACAGGTATAGAACAGTCTTTCATCCAAAATATATAGCAGCCAATATGTTCACTTTTAAACCATGGAAAGGATTTAACTTCTCACTTGGTAACTCGATTGTTTATAGTGATATAGGAGTACAGGCAGCATATCTAATTCCATTTTTGTTTTATAAGTCAGTTGATCATACCCTTAACTCAACCTATCAACATGGAGATGCTGGACAGAACTCACAAATGTTTTTTGATATATCATCCAGAAACATTAAACACCTCCATTTATATGCAACATTGTTTATTGATGAAATACAATTACGGAGTATTACTGACAATGAAAATAGCAGAAATCATTTGAGTGTTAAAGGAGGTTTTAAAGTAAGTGACTGGCTCGTTGAGAATACTTGGTTAAGTGGGGAATATACAAGATCAAACCCACTGGTATATCAGAATTATTTAAGCACTGTAACATTTGAGTCAAACCAATACAGTTTGGGACATTATATGCGAGATAATTCAGATGTTTTGAATTTTGCTGTTGGTTATAAACCAATTCGTGGTTTACACATTTCAGCAACTTATTCTTATGAACGTCATGGAGACGATTATGATTATGCCACAGTTCCAAGCTCAAGCGGACTACCGTTCATGGAAAATGTAAAATGGAAAAGACAAATATTCCTTTTTTCTGCAGTTTATGAATTTGTTAATAATGCATATGTCTATGCAAAATATCAATATTCAGATATAACCGGTGAACAGGATTACATTAAGAAATATACTCCTGAGTATTATTGGGGTAAGACGAGTACGGTAACGGTTGGGTGTTATGTTGGATTCTGAGAATTATGAAAATAAAAGAGTCTAAAAAATCAACGTTTAGCTCTCATGAAATAGGGTCGGCTTTAGCGCATGCTGACGCGAGAGTCTCATCAATATAGGCATCTTCGTTGACAACAAGATTCTCGCAGCATTCCTCCGCACAAGCTATCCTAATGTTGCCTCAGAATTAAACGAGAGGTGGTTTCTCAAAACTAAAAAAAAGTTTAACTCTGAGGAAATAGGACAAGCCAGTATGCAGGCTGACATGAAAGTCATTAATAAAATAACATTTTACTGAAAATGGAAAGAGGAGGTTTTGCGTATATTACAACAACAAAAAAGAATACGGTTTTGTATACTGGTTCAACATCAGATCTCAAAGTGAGAATTCATCAGCATAAAACAAAAGAATTTCCAAATTCATTCACAGCTAGGTATAATATCGATAAGCTTGTTTATTACGAATACTATCATTTTATTGAAGAAGCAATTGAAAG
>JABMPH010000274.1 GCA_013203805.1 Bacteroidota bacterium
CAACAAAGCCAAAGAAAAATATATTATTTGTAATGCCGATGAAGGTGATCCAGGTGCATTTATGGACAGATCGGTACTTGAGGGTGATCCTCATTCAGTTCTCGAAGGAATGATAATAGGAGCATATGCCATTGAAGCAACGGGTGGTGTTATTTATTGTAGAGCTGAGTATCCTCTCGCTATTGTCCGTTTGCAAATTGCCATTGATCAAGCACGCAAAAAGGGATATCTTGGTAAAAATATACTTGGGATTCACGGTTTTAATTTTGATATCTATATAAAAGAAGGTGCCGGAGCTTTTGTTTGTGGTGAAGAAACTGCGTTGATTGCCTCAATCGAAGGTGAACGAGGAATGCCACGCAAAAGGCCTCCTTTCCCAGCTGCTTCAGGTTTATGGAAACAGCCAACAAATATCAATAACGTTGAAACATTGGCAAATATCCCATGGATAATTATAAATGGTGCTGCTGAATATGCCAAATATGGAACCGACAGAAGTAAGGGTACAAAAGTATTTGCTCTTGTGGGTAAAATTGCTCGATCAGGTTTGGCCGAAGTACCAATGGGAATGAGTATCAGGGATGTGATATTTAAAATTGGTGGTGGAATTCAAAACAATAAAAAGTTTAAAGCTGTTCAAATGGGTGGCCCTTCCGGGGGATGTATCCCTGAACATCTACTCGATACAATTGTAGATTATGATTCGGTAAATGCTACCGGCGCCATTATGGGATCGGGCGGGATGGTTGTTATGGATGAAGATACATGCATGATCAATGTTGCGAAATTCTTCCTCGACTTTACCGAAAAAGAGTCATGTGGTAAATGCACATTCTGCCGAATTGGAACAAAACGGATGCTAGAGATTCTAACCAGAATTACAGAAGGTGAAGGCAAAGAAGGAGATATTGAAAAACTGGAAGAACTATCATACCAAATAAAAGACAGTTCACTTTGTGGTTTGGGACAAACGGCTCCAAACCCGGTACTAACAACTATTAAGTATTTCCGACACGAGTATGAGGCTCATATACACGACAAAAGATGTCCTGCCAAAGTATGTACAAGTTTACTAACCTATGAAATAATTCCTGATAAGTGTACAGGATGTACTATTTGCGCAGTGAAATGCCCAACAAATGCAATTGATGGAGCCCGCAAAGAGGTACACTTTATACGTGAGGGAGATTGTATTCAATGTGGTACCTGCCTTGCAAAATGCAGGTTCGATGCAATTAAGGTTTTTTAAATTTTTTGAATAAAGAAAGATATTAGAAATGAGTGATACTATTAATGTAACATTAAACGGGAAAATAACTCAGGCATACAGTGGTGAAACGATTCTTGATGTTGCCAAAAAAAATAATATAGAAATACCAACCCTCTGTCACGATCCACGACTTAAGCCATTTACTTCATGCTATGTATGTGTTGTGGAAGTTCAGGGGTTACGAGGATTGCAACCTTCATGTTCCACCAAGGTAACCGAAGGAATGAATATTGAAACTAATAATGATAAGGTTAGAAAAGGACGAAAAACAGCCCTCGACCTCATGCTCAGTAATCATTACGCCGACTGTACTGCCCCTTGCATACAAACCTGTCCTGCTGGAGTTGATATTCAGGGATATATATCTCACATCGACAAAGGACAATATCGTGATGCTGTTGCTTTGATTAAAGAAACAAACCCGCTTCCTGCTATTTGTGGAAGAATTTGTGTTCGTCCTTGTGAAGTAGGATGCAGAAGAAATCAACTAGATGAAGGTGCTCCTGTTGGTATCGATTATATGAAAAGATTTGCCTCGGATTGGGATCTGGAATCTGATGACAAATATGTTCCTGAAATTCAACCGTCAACAGGTAAAAAAATTGCAATTATCGGGGCAGGTCCTGGTGGATTATCTGCAGCTTTCTTTCTTCAGAAATTAGGTCATCAGGCCGATATTTTTGAAGCAGCTCCTGCAGCAGGTGGATGGCTCAGATATGGAATACCAGAGTATCGATTACCTAATGATATTCTTCAAAAAGAAGTTGATAATATTACAGAAATTGGTGCTAATATATTCTATAACAAGAAATTTGGAGATAATCTTAAGTACAAGGATATTAAAAATGATTATGATGCTACAATTCTTACCATTGGTTCACAAAAAGGAACTCTAATTGGTTGTGAAGGTGACGATGCTGAAAATGTATTTTCAGGCATTGATTTCCTTAAGGATATGGAAGTATCAGGAAAACCTTTCGACTTTACGGGCAAAAAAGTAGCTGTTGTTGGTGGTGGTAATACTGCCATGGACTGCTGCAGAACTTCAATTAGATGTGGATCAACTGAAGTTTATGTTATTTACCGACGTACAGAAAAAGAAATGCCGGCAAACCCAATTGAGATTCACGAATCTAAAATTGAGGGTGTTCAATATAAACTACTAACAAACCCAATTCGTGTAAACAAAGATGAAGAGGGTAAAGTTAAATCCGTAACATGTTTAGAAATGGAGTTGGGTGAGCCTGATGCATCAGGAAGAAGACGGCCTGTTCCAATAGCAGGTTCAGAATTTGATTTAGAAGTAGATTATATTCTCGCAGCAATAGGACAAAAGACAATAGTCGACTTTCTTGCAGATATCAATGGTTCAACTGATGAAGGTGAATTAAAAATAAACCGCTGGGGTGATATCGAAGCTAATCCGGATACTCTACAAACCGGCATTAATTCTGTTTTTGCTGCCGGAGATGGCGTTACAGGCCCATCTACTGTTATAGCAGCTATTGCTCAGGCAAAAACGGCTGCTTATAGTTGTAATCAATTTCTTAATAACCATGAGATCGTTGCTCCAAAGAATGAATTTTTAAGCAAGAAAGATAACTTCAAACTCCAAGACAGTGCCGTTTTCAAAGGTCAATATCCTGTGCAATTGCGAGAAGAAATGCCTACTCTTGATCCTGATAACAGAATCAATTTTAATGAGGTTGAGCTGGGATACACAAACGAAGAAGTTGCAAAACACGAAGCTCAACGATGTTTAGAATGTGGTTGTGTTAAAGTTTTTAATTGCGATCTAAAGGACTATTCCACCGAGTATGGTGTTGAGCAGAATAAATATGCTGGTGATTACAATGAGTACAAAGTTGATTTTCGTCATCCATTTATTGAAATCGACAACAACAAGTGTATCCTTTGTTCCAGATGTATTAGGATTTGCAAAGAAGTAGTTGGGGCAGACGCCCTTGGGTTAGTGAATAGAGGTTTCCATACCTACGTTGCTCCTAGTATGGCCGACAGACTTCAGGACTCTACTTGTGAATCGTGTGGCTTATGTATATCAACATGTCCTACAGGTGCCCTTAGTGAAAATGTATTGTTTAAACCCGGTCCAATAAAAACTGATAAAGTAGTAACAATTTGTAATTACTGTTCGGTTGGTTGTGAAATCGTTCTTAATCATAAGAGTAATTTCGTAATGAAAGTATCGGGAAGTGAGGGCATTGTAAATCCAGATGGAAATATTTGCAAATATCCAAAATTTGGCTTTAATTATCTTAATGATAATGCGCGTATTACCAGGCCTTTACTTAAAGTAAAAGGTGTATTTAAAGAAATCAGCTTTAAAAAAGCATATGATATAATTACCGAGAAGATTACACAGGTTAAACCTGATGACAATGCATTTTTTGCCGGAGCCAGACTCACTAATGAGGAAATGTACCTTATCCAGAAACTAGCCAGAGCAGGTGCAAAAACAAACAATGTTACCAGCCTGCATTATATAAATCGTGGTGATGGATATACATTCAACTCCAGAAGCAATGTTCCATTCAATCAAATTGAAGGTGCAAGTAAAATTTATCTTCTGGGATCAGAAATTAATGAAGATAATGCAGTTGTTGGTTTCATGATAAACAATGCCCAATTCAATAATAATATCCCTGTTGAATTAATTACTATCCACGAAAATAGTTCGATGGAACGCAAAGTTGACAATATAATTAAAGTTAGCTCATATTATCACTTTATCAAGGCTGTTAATTATTACCTGGTTGCTAACAATTTTCACAATGCTATGTTTATTGGTGATAATTGCGAGGCTTACGAAGAATATCGGACTAATGTAATGCAAGAAAACTTCGGTGAACTTGTTAAGTTAAGTGGTGTTACAACTATGGATACGGTTGTTGAATTTGCCAAATCGTACAATAATGAAATGAACGCAGTTATTGTATTTTCAGAAAAAGAAATATCGGCAAATGCAAGTTACGAGCTTTTCAATTTAAGTATGATTACTGGCAAACTTGGTAAAACTTCAAACGGACTTATTGCGCTTAAGGAGAAAAACAACTCTCAAGGGTTATTCGATATGGGAATTTGCCCGAAACTTGGTGTAGGGACTCAGCCCATTGATGATCCTAAATTGATAAAATTGATGAAGAAAAAATGGAAAGTTGACGAATTACCATCAACCATAAATGAAAGTCAATTTATTAATTTAGAAGAAGGTAAGCTGAAAAATCTATTTATCTTTGGTGAAGATCCAATGGGAACAGCAAAGAATCCTGTTCGTATGGCAGGATGGATTTCAGTATCAGACTTTGTTATGGTTCAAGATTCATTTATGACCAAAACAGCCAAAAGAGCCGATCTTATTCTACCGGCTTCTTTCCCAATTGAATCGGGAGGCAGTTTTACAAATACTCAAAAAGTGATTCAGGAATTTGAGCCCAAATTCAAATCTAAAGTTGATAGGCTATCATACCAGCAACTTATCGATCTGCTCAAAAAACTGGGTATAAAACAAAAGATCAATATTGAAGATATAAGAATGGAGGCTATGTCGTTGTTATCAACTGCAAAGGAAAACAAATTGAAATTTGTATATACTAATACTGATAATCAACATCGCATTTTCGAATACGGATGTGATTCAATTGACAAATATTTTGAAGAGGCATTTGAAAGTGCATTTGAAGAATAGAAACTGCTATTGATAATCACTAAAGGAAATATAATATTCAGAAGACTGGTTCATGCCGACATTGAACTTGTTCGCCAACACCGGAATTCATCCGACGTAAGTCAATTTATGGAATACCGTCAACATATTTCTCGCGAAATGCAGGAGAAGTGGTTCGAGTCTATAAACAATAACAACAACTTATTTTTTGTGATTGAATACAAGGGAGAAAAGATTGGCCTTATAAATGGTAAAGACATCAAATGGGAAGAGCATTCAATGGAAACAGGCATATTCATTTGGGATAAGAAATATCTAAACACGCATATTCCACTTCTGGCAGTGCTTATTTTTGGCGAATTGGGTATAATGACTTTTGGTTTAACCGCATACGCTCATATACTATCAACCAATAATAGAGCCAAGCGATATAACAAATTATTGGGTTTTCGGTTATGCGAAGGACAAGAAGGTGTTGAAAACCAGCTTTATGTAATGACGAAAGAATCGTACTTTAAAAAAGCCAAATTTATCCGTGGTGCATTTCTCAAATTAACGGGTAACGATGATACTATTCTTCAATTTGAAAAAAATGATTATCAAACTGACTTCGCTGATTTCTTATTAGAAAAATTAGACAACGAAAATGTAGCCCGAATTGAAGAAAATAATGGTATTAAGACATTATATTTTAAGGCACTGAGTTAAGCTGAGATTTTCTATAACTCCTTACCATTTTTAACGCTTTTTTCCAGTTCTTCATCTGCTTTCACTTTATTTTGTTCAGCTCTGGAAGCACTTTTTTGAATTGGCTCTATGTTGGTAGGTTTACTAATGTCACTTCCATTCTTGGTTTTTTCTTTTTTTGGGTATTAGTTTGTTCATTCTCACCCTTATTATTCTTTGGACTTATCCCCGTCTTTTGCGCATAAGAGTTTGAGAAAATAAGTGGTAACACAATAATCAATACAAAAGTAGATAATTATTGATCAATATCGTTTTTCTTAAAACAAGCTAAAAAATAATTAATTTCGCAACCTAAGGTTTTTAAATCCATTTTATCAAGTGAAGATACCATTCAACAAACCCTGGTTTACGGGGAAAGAGATACAAAATATTACAAGTGCAGCATCATTTGGGCACATTTCAGGGAATGGATTATATACCAAAAAGTGTCATGAGTTTTTTGAACGTAACTATGGATTTAAGAAAACATTTTTAACAAGCTCATGCACTGATGCAATAGAAATGGCAACCATACTAATGGGATTAAAAGAAGGTGATGAAGTAATTATGCCTTCATATACATTCGTTTCTACAACAAGTCCATTTATACTTCGTGGTGCGAAAATTAAGTTTGCTGATAGTCTTAATGATCACCCAAATATTGATCTTGATCATGCTGAAAAACTGATTACTGAAAACACAAAAGTATTAGTAGTTATGCATTATGGTGGTGTTGCGGTTGATATGGACAAAGCTTTAGGCATCTGTAAAAAACATAACATTATTTTATTGGAAGATACGGCGCACTCTATCGACTCACACTTCAAAGGCAAACCACTTGGGAGCTTTGGTCAGTTTGCAACTTTTTCGTTTCATGAAACCAAAAACATTAGTAGTGGCGAAGGTGGACTATTAGTAATTAATGACGAAAAGTATATTAGTCGTGCTGAAATTGTATGGGAAAAAGGCACTAATCGTTCAGCATTTTCACGTGGTGATATCGATAAATATGAATGGGTAGATGTTGGCGCTTCCTATTCACCATCGGATATGATTGCTGCCTTTCTTTTTGCCCAGCTTTCACACATCAACGATATACAGGAAACCAGAATTAATATCTGGAATAGATACTATTCAAATTTGATTCCTTTAGCGAAAATAGGATTCTTTGAATTGATAGATATTCCTGATTTTGCCACCAATAATGGACACGTTTTTTATCTCTTGACAAAGGATAAAGAACAGCGCGATGAATTACTTGACCATCTGAATAATACTATGATTCAAGCTGTTTTCCATTATTTACCTCTACACAACAGCCCATATTACAAAAAACTACACACAGGAGAAGAACTAAAAAATACAGACAAATTTGCAGAAACTCTTATCCGGCTTCCTCTATTCTACGAACTACCCCTTGAAGTTGTTGATATGATTTGTGAAAAGGTTAAGGAATTTTACAAATTATAAACTACAGTTTCAAACGCCCAAAACTGAAACAGTTTTTTCTGTTATTTACTTTTCATAAAAATGCATTTCAATAATATAATCGTAAACCTTGGCAGGCATCCAGTAGTCCATCCCTTTTTTTAGTTTTATTGCTTTACGGATAAAACTTGATGATATTTCCATTAAAGGTGCATTATATAATTTGACTGAAGTATGATTAATATATTTATCCAAACCGTATCCTGGTCGTGGATAAACATAAAGCTTATACTGATTTAATATTTCATTATAATTTTTCCATTTATGAAATGATCCAAATATATCAGTTCCACAAATAACAATAAACTCTCGGTTCGGATATTCTTCATCAAGCCATGTTAAAGTATCAATGGTGTATGATGGCTTGGGCATATTAAACTCAATATTAGATACTTTGAGTTTATGATGATCTTCAACTGCCAGTCTGGCTAAAGCAAGACGATGATAATCGGCGAGCAGGCTACTTTTTTGTTTTAATGGATTTTGAGGAGAAACAACAAACCAAACTTCATCCAGGTCGGTGAACTCAGCCATATAATTAGCCAGAATCAAGTGTCCGTTGTGGATCGGATTAAATGACCCAAATAGCAAACCAGTTTTTTTCTTTTGTGCTTCCATTACAAATCTTACACTCAACTTAAGGCTTAATCAATAACTTCCCCAAACTCATATCCGAAATATAGCTTCTTAATCCCTTCACAATATCATCCAAAGATGAAAAGCCTCTAATATTTGTATGATACTTTCCCGATATAAATCCATCCTGAAGTTCTTCGGAAATCCTTACAAATTCCTCTTGTCCAATTTCTGCTTTCCAATCCATCAGGTTAAATCCAGATATAATTTTATTATTAAAAATCAAATCCATTATATCCACTTCAGCTATCGGTTTACCGGAAAGCCCTCCATAAACTACCAACTCCGAGTCAGTTGATAAAGCATTAAACATCAACCCCGACAAACTTCCACCAACCGCATCATAGGCTACGGTTGCACCTAATTTTATAGATAAATTTCCAAGCTGTTCAACGAAATCCACATCCGTTTCAATTAGCACATGCTTGGCTCCTTCATTAACAAGCTTATTGGCACTTACTTGTTTTCTAACAATGTCTATTACTTCAATTCCATTTTCTAAAGCCATTTTTCGAAGAAATGAAGCAACCTGACTTCCAGCAGCATTCTGAATTATTGCCTTACTTTCATATTGTAATGCGATTTCAAACATTCCGTATGCTGTAAACGGATTTACCGTAAAACAGGCTGCTTGATCCATATCCATTTCATCCTTCAAAGGAATAATGTCCTCAATATTTGCTATGATTGTGTCCGACCATGTGCCACTCCTATCGTCCTGCACAAAGCAACTTACTTTTCTGCCGATAAAATTTATTGCATTTTTTCCTGCATCAATTACTACCCCCGAACCTTCAAAACCGGGCACAGCAGGCAGAGATTTAACAACATTGTATGTTCCTTGAAGAAAAGCAATATCCGAGGGATTAACTGGTGCAGCATGAACTTTAATAATTACATCGCTATCGCCTGGGATTGGAATATCAAGCTCTTCAATCTTGAGCCCTAACATTGACCTGATAATGTTTCTGTTATATGAAGGTAGTATTACTGATTTCATAATTACTCAATTGAGTTTAATAAAGTTTTTCACTAATTCAAGTGATTCTTTTTTAGCATGTTCAAGATTATCATTAATTATAATCATGTCAAACTTATTGGAGTATGTTAGTTCATGCTCTGCTTTTTCAAGACGAGTTTGTATGTCGTCAGAATTATCAGTTCCTCTTACAAGAAGCCTTTGTTTTAGTGCAGCTAATGATGGTGGCATCACAAAAATACTCAACGCTACATCGCCATAAAGTTTTTTAATATTTACTCCACCAACTACATCAACATCAAATACAACATGCAAACCCTGATTTCTAATTCTCTCAACTTCTGATTTTAGTGAACCATAGTATCTGCCTTTGTAAACTTCCTCCCATTCAACGAATTCATTATTGGCAATCTTTTTTTTGAAATCTTCAACAGATAAAAAATAATAATCCAATCCATCAACTTCGTTACTTCTTATCTTACGACTGGTTGCCGATATCGAAAACAACAATGTGTCAATCTGACCCATTATATACTTAACCAATGTGGTTTTACCTGAGCCCGAAGGAGCCGAAAATATCAACAATTTTCCTTTCTGAATATTATCAAGCATTATTAAAGAATATTGAATAGTTGTTCTTTCATTTTTTCCAATTCATCTTTCATAAGAACAACAATCCGTTGTAAATTTGAATCATTTGCCTTTGATCCAAGAGTATTAATCTCTCTGCCAATTTCCTGAGCTATGAACCCTAGTTTTTTACCCGAAGATTCTTCATTATTTAAATTCTCAAGGAAATAATTACAATTATTTTTCAATCTAACCTGCTCTTCCGTAATATCAAGTTTCTCAATATAGTATATCATCTCCTGCTCAAGACGATTCTTATCCGTATCAGGGTCACCCAAAAATTTACTAATATTCCCAAGTATTCTCTCTCGAATTTTTAACGTTCTCTCTTCCTCATAATTATTAATATCAAGTAAGAGTTGTAGAATATTATTATTTCTGATTATAAATTCCTTTTCAAGATCAGCACCCTCTATTATTCTGAAATTATCAACAGCAACCAGCGCTTGTTTAATACAATCGGTTACCATATCTAGCTCTTCTTCATTAACCTCCACCTCTTTCTGAATAAAAACTTCAGGCATTTTAACAATAACCGACAGGTAGTCATTAAAATTCTCCTGATCAACAGACTTCGCAAGTAGCTTTAACTCAGAATAATAATGTTTTGCTAATTCTATATCTATTTGGGATGCCGATTCAACAGTATTTTGCTCAATAAAAATTGACACATCTATTTTACCTCGCTGCAGTATATTCGCCAAAGATTTTCTGATTTCAATTTCCCGATCTTTCAGATATTGGGGAACTCTAAGATTCAAATCCAGTTGCTTACTATTAAGAGTTCTAATTTCTACAGTGACTTTTTTATTATCTTTAGTGACTACATGTTTACCGTAGCCGGTCATCGACTTTATCATTATTTTTCCTATTGAATATTATACAAATATAGCAACAAATTATAGCCTCAGGTTTGAATTGATAAAAATGCAGTTGTTTATTTAATATCAAAACTAATTTAACATCAATAATCCCATATTTGGATTTTAATAGTATACCATATCTTTTATTAAATTTGCAAGTATGAGGATATTGATTGCTGCCATATTAATACTTAGTGCAACATATAGGGTTAACGCATCACCTATAGAAGAAATTGATAGTTTGCAGGCTCAGCTATTGATTACACAAGCTGATGAAAAAGTAAAAACACTAATCACACTGTCGGAAGCATACCGAAATATAGTTTTTAACGATTGTATGAAATATGGTATCCAAGCACTTGAGTTATCCGACAAATTAAATAATAAAAGTTTAAAAGCAGCAACACTTAAATCACTGGGAATAAGTAGTTATTACTCTGGTGATATGGATATCGCACTCACCTACTACACCCAAAGTTTTGAGATATATAAAGAGCTAAACGACAAAAAAGGGCAAGCAAATTGCCTCAATAATATTGGTATTATTTATGAAGAATGGGCTAACTTTGACAAGGCTATTGAATATTACACACAATCATTTAATATTGAAGAAGAGCTTGATAACAAAGAGGGAATGGCTATTTCATTAATTCAAATTGGGAATATTAGCTTCTATCGCAACGGTTATCAGGAGGCGATTGACAATTATTACCAGGCTCTGTTAATTTCTACTGAAATTGATGATAAGGATGGAATAGGCTATGCTTATAATAGCATTGGTATTATTTATGGCAAATGGAAGAAGTTTGATAAAGCTCTTGATTATTATCAAAAAGCTGTAACCATATTTCAGGAAACCAATAATAAACGAGCTGTATCGCAGGCATTAACAAATATGGGCGAAATATATAATTTTGAATTGAAAGATTATAAAAAAGCCCTTAAAATATATAACGAAGCCCTCCATCTCAAAAAAAGTCAGGAAGACAAAGTTGGGATAGCCTTGGTATATAATAACCTTGGTACCCTTTATGGAAATATGGAAGATGGAAAAAAAGCATTTGAGTTTTTCCTGAAGAGTCTAGATTTATACAAATCAACGGGATCTTTAACCGGTGTTGTGATGGTTAATTATAATATAGGTGAATTATATAGAGAATCGAATGATATTAGTACAGCTATTGAATATTTTAATAATAGTCTTACAATGGCAAAAGCAACCGGACAAGTAGATTTTATTGAAAGTAACTATGAGGCGCTTATTCATTGTTATGCTAAAACATGTGATTATGAAAATTTCGAAAATTGCTTTCGTCTGTTCACAATTGGCAAGGATTCCTTAATTGAAAAACTCAATGAATTTGAGATGATTGAAATGGAAATCAAATACAAGGTAGAAGAAAGTATCCTCGAAAGTATTCAATTACAAAAAGACAACACCGAAAAGGAATATCAAATTAGGAAATATAAATTTCTTCTTACCGGCTTGGCAGCCATTGCAATAATAATATTGTTTATCTATCTATTGTTTCTTAATATAAAAAAGAAATAATGGATGTTAATAAACCATATCACCTTTTTAATGACCCGTTGAGGTACTATAACGAGATGATTGAGGATATTGAAAAAGCACAAAAATACGTCTATATAGAAACATTTAGAGTTGGCAAAGATGAAATTGGCGAACGATTCAGACGAGTTCTTTCGAAAAAGGCAAAAGAAGGTGTGGAGGTTAAATTACTTATCGATTATTGGGGTGCCGGACCAATCGACCACGACTATTTCAAGAAACTAATAAAATACAAAGGAGAGGTAAGATTTTTTGAAAAGATTAAATTCAATTCCGATATGTTCACGCGTAGTCATCGGAGGAATCACCGTAAACTTCTTCTAATTGACGATGAAATAACTTATATAGGATCTTCAAATCTTACTGGTTACAATATGAACTGGCGTGAATCGATGTTGAGGATGGAAAGCGATATTACTACAACTTTTGTAAAACTCTTCAATCAGGATTTTAAAGGATACAATAAGTATAGCTTTAATAGTCCTTACAAAACCAAAAGAGTAGTTCATGGTAGTTTTGAAATTATTAGAGATGTTCCATCAATAACTAGAAAACTGATTAACAACAAGTTTATCAAACTAATTAAAAAAGCACAATCACAAGTAACAATAGAAACACCATATTTTTTACCAGGGTTTTTCCTCAGAAAAGCATTGATGGATGCTGCTCAGAGAGGCGTAAATGTTAATGTTGTATTACCTCGACATTCTGATGTAACACTTATCGATATTCTTCGAAATAAATATTTTGGTATGATGTATAAAGCCGGCGTTAACTTCCTTTTTTATGAGCTTAACAATCTTCATGCAAAAATGATGCTAATTGATAAAAAAATCTTTGCCATTGGTTCATCAAATTTCGATTATCGAAGCTTTAGATATATGTATGAAATAATGCTAATCGGCAATAACAATGAAATAGTAAAACAGGTTAATATCCATATGAAAAAAACAATTTCTGATTCGATTAAATTCAACTATGCTCATTGGAAAAACCGACCTCTAATCAATAAATTCTTCGAGTGGATATTATTACCATTCCGGCATTTACTATAATTCTTCAAAGTGTTTATTTACAATCAATCTCCAGAATAGTATAAGAATTATCTAACTTTACAAATACAATTTATTAACCCTAATTTATCCTAAAGGTTACCATAAAAAGACTAATTTTGAAGTCTCAATTTAAAATCTGTTTTATATTTTTTAATTTTTAAATTTCATTCAAATGGCAGAGATATTAACATCTAAAACTGCAATGGAGTTGGAAGATAAATATGGCGCACATAACTATCATCCACTTCCAGTAGTACTTTCAAAAGGAAAAGGAGCAAAAGTATGGGATATTGAAGGTAAAGAATACTTCGACTTTCTATCAGCATATTCAGCTGTAAATCAAGGACATTGTCATCCAAAAATTATTGGCGCAATGGTTGATCAGGCAAATACACTAACCCTAACCTCAAGAGCCTTTTATAGCGATGCATTGGGTATTTATGAAAAGTATATAACCGAGCTTTTTGGATACGATAAAGTACTACCAATGAACACCGGTGCTGAAGCTGACGAAACTGCTCTTAAATTATGCAGGCGATGGGCGTATGATGTAAAAGGCATTGAAACTGACATGGCAAAAATAATTGTTTGTGCTAATAACTTCCATGGACGCACAATCTCAATTATTTCAATGTCAACTGATCCTGAATCAAAAGCTGGGTTTGGTCCGTACACACCTGGTTTTATTGTTATACCTTATAACGATCTGAATGCATTAAAAAACGCTCTTGAAGATACAAATGTTGCAGGTTTCCTTGTTGAGCCAATTCAAGGAGAAGCCGGAGTGGTTGTTCCTGATGAAGGATATCTTAAAACTGCTTACAACATGTGCCATGAGAATAACGTACTTTTTATTGCTGATGAAGTACAAACCGGAATTGCACGTACTGGAAAAATGCTAGCCTGTGACCATGAAGGTGTGCATCCCGACATCCTAATACTAGGAAAAGCTCTATCAGGAGGAACATATCCGGTATCAGCTGTACTGGCTGATGATGAGATTATGCTCACAATTAAACCTGGTCAACATGGTTCAACTTTTGGAGGAAACCCGGTTGCGGCAAGGATTGCTACTGCAGCGCTACAGGTTGTAATAGATGAAAACCTTGAAGAAAAAGCTGAGGCTCTTGGTAATATTTTTAGAGCTGAAATGAAAAACCTCGACTCTGACATGGTAGAACTTGTTAGAGGTAAAGGTCTACTAAATGCCATTGTTATTAAACCAAAAAATGGTAAAACTGCAATGGATGTATGTATAAAGATGGCTGAAAACGGATTATTGGCAAAACCAACTCACGACCATATTATTAGATTCGCACCCCCATTGGTAATTAGCGAAGAAGAACTTATGACAGCAATTGGAATTATCAGAGATTCCATACTGTCTTTCGAATAATAAGAAAACAGATCATAAAAAAAGCTGTATCGCCTAAGGCGATACAGCTTTTTTTTGTTTTATTTTTTATCTCTATTATTGAAGAGTAAATTTTACTGGTAAGTTATATGAAACCCTAACAGGTTTACCTCGTTGCATACCTGGTTTCCATTTTGGCATACCATTAACAACACGTATTGCTTCCTCATCGCATCCTCCGCCAATACCACGTAGAACTTTTACATTTGAAATACTTCCATCGGGTTCAACAACAAAGTTGATAAATACACGTCCTTGAATATTTGTTTCTTTTGCAAACGGAGGGTACTTTATATTACTACTCAAGTAACCCATTAGTTTGGCCATTCCTCCAGGGAAATCCGGCATAGCTTCAACAACAGTAAAAATCTCGGCCTCAACAATTTCCTCATCGTCATCTTCTGGCGGAATATATTCTTCCATTTCAGTTTCATCATCCGCATCAACATCTATGTCGATTTCATCATCAACCTCAACATCATCCTCAACAATAGTAATTTTTGTAACCTGCTTTGGTGGAGGTGGTGGTGGTGGTTTAACTTTTTGCTCGGTTATTGGAATAATTTCCTCTGGAGTATCATCAACAGCACGAGCGGTTAGGTCAACAGTTATCTTATCATAACTTTTGTACTCAAAAGCAGCAAAAACTACTAATAAAGCTATAATCAGACCTATTTCAAAAAAGTAACCTTTTCTTCCTTCGAGGTCTGCTTTTTTTGTTTTTCTGGCTTCCATTTCTAGTTAATTTATGTTTAAAAGTATAATCTGGCTAAAGTAATAAAATCTTTAATTGATTAGTTATTCACAATCTTCTTTTTGTAATTATGCAAATAGTATGCCAAGAACCCGATCAAAACACCAACAGCATCAGCGATAAAATCCCATAAGCTACCATTCCTTCCTACAAAAACATATTTCTGAAGAACTTCTGTTAATAATGCAAATAATATTGTTGCAAAAATTATCAGAACACTAACTATATAACGCTGTTTATCAGATGAATATTGCCCGCGAAAAGCGTACAATATTAATACGCACTGTATTCCAAAAATAAAAATATGAACTACTTTGTCAGGAGATAACCAATCCCAAAATGAGACAACGCTAGGAAAATAACTTCCGGGGACACCCGTCAGAATTAGAATAAATATTGCCCAAACCAGCGATGGCCATAATCTCCTGATCATCATATAGACTAGGAGTCGATATTTTGTGAATATGCGTCTTTATCTAATAATTCATCAATTTCAGATTTATCAGCGAGTTTTATTTTCACAATCCAACCTTCACCATATGGATCTTTATTAATAGATTCAGGATCCGACTCAAGATTTTCATTAAACTCAATAACTATTCCACTCACAGGCATGAACATATCACTTACTGTTTTCACAGCTTCAATTGTACCAAATGAGTCACCTTTTTTAAGTTCTTCATCAAGTGTTTCAACTTCAACAAAAACAATATCACCTAACTCTTTTTGAGCATAATCGGTAACACCAACGAAAGCATAATCGCCTTCAACTCTAACCCACTCATGGTCTTCTGTGTAAAGTAAATTTTCAGGAATATTCATCGTTATATATTAATTAAAAACAGCTTCAAATTTAATTTATTTTTAGCGTAACGTGTTAGGTTATTGCATTTTTTTTCAACGATTTTATAACAATTATTGTTAGACTCCACAGGGAAATAATTACATTTCCCCAAAAAAATAACTGTATTAATATGTGACTATCTATTGCACTAATAACTTGAAAATTATGACTATTGAGCTAAATTAAACCGCAAACTAAATCCCCCACTTGTTGTGGAATTAGGCATTTGTGAAGAAACATATGGATTACTACTTGTCCAATTATAATACAGTTTTAGTTGTATACTCTGGCTTAACATATAATCGCCGGCAAAGTTTAGGGTATATTGTTTGGTACCGGCAGATATTTGGTTATTAACTTCATCAATTCTTCGCAGAGTAGTTTTATTATCTCTGATCCCGAAATCTAACTTGAGATTTAAATCACTTTTAAAATTAGAATTTTTTGGCCCCCCACTCAACGAACCAATTGTAAATTTGAGATTTTTTATTCTATACCCCATGCCTACAATTACTTCTGATCCAATTACTTCAGTTAGCTGATTATTTACAAAACTCAAATCAAGTTTTCTGGATTTCTTATACTCCACTTTTGCCGACAAGCTATTATGCATTGTAACATCAACTCCAATTAAAGGACTATATTGTTCCATAATTGAAACTATTCCAACATCGTATTGAGTAATGTAATTTTCAGAATTTTGAAATGTTTGATTTGCATTTTCTGGGTCGAAATTTACATTTGTAGTCCAACTCGAAATGCTTAACATTGAACGATAACCATGAGTAATATTAACAGTACGGAAAAGTTTTCCAATGGATTTGATATTTGTTAATCCATTAAATGTGATGCGCCAGTTTGGTATTGGTATTTTTGGGAATGGGCTACTAGTATTAACAGAGGAGGTACCCTGACCAGAATATGCAGCCAAAAATGAATAGTATAATACCGACTGAGAAGTTGATGTATAGCCTCGAGGGAAAATACCTCCAGCAAGGCTGTCATAAACCTCCACACCATCCCATGAGCTATTTTCGTTTGCCAATCGATATGCCACATCCTTTCTAGATCCTAGGAAATCAACAAATGTATTTGAAACATCAGCACTGTTAGTTTTATCAAATGAAGTTCTGATAATGGAGTATGATATACTAAAATTACCACCGTCCTGAGGAGTAAATTCTGTGAATATTGGGTCATCAAATGAATTATTATTTCTAAAATATGATCGATAATTACTAGCATAAATCCTGTCGCCATCAATATCAATCTTAACTGCACTTAGTATATCACCACTTATCTTATACGATAATGATTCCGTAGACTTTCGCATGTAAGGATTATTCAGAATTGTATCTTTGGTAATCCAACCATTTGCCGCGGCATCCCATTTTATATCTCTCTGATCTCCAAACACAAAACCAAGTCCTGGAGCTGAAGAGCCAAGATTTATCCCCATTAACTCGGGCTCCTGATTAAATCCTGGCAACACCATACCATATCCTGAACTGTAGGTAACAGAGGCATTTTTAATTGACATAATTGTTTTTAGAACTCCTTCTCCAATTATTTTCCCGTAATTAACTTTCGGTTTTTCAATTGTATCATTAACATCTTCGGGTGGCTCAGGCGCTCCACCTCTTACCCTTGAAGTTGGTCGCGTAGAGCGTTTTTTGGAACTATTTATCTTTTTAAAATAAGGAACCTTATCATAAAACTTATCCAGATCGAGTTTACCATTAAGTTGCTTTTGGTTTGAATTTTCGATGGTATTTCCCATCCTTTCCTGAATTGAAAATGGTGATGCTGACCATTTATAAAGAGCTTGATAACTCATCGCCACTGTAACCCAATCAATAATAGGTATTTTCTTAAGTGGAACATTGTATGTTGCCTTAAATGACTGGTTATAACGCTGCATTGTTCCTCCACCATAAATATCTCTCCAAACATCTTGTTTATACTCATCCCACTCCTGTGTATTCTTATCCGGATAAATTATTGGTTCTCTAATATAAGCATTTGCCCCCGCAGTAAATTCGAAAGTTAATGCTTTTGAAAAATCATATTTGAAATTATAATCTCTAGTCCATGCCCACTGCCTATCAATAGTTGGCTTAATTATAATATCACCAAGGCTCTTATCACGATATAACATTTTTCTGATTGATCGATCCATATCAGTTCTGAAACTAAAAGTTTTTGGCATTACATAAAAGTTAAAATCCTTTATTAGTTTTAGATTTTTATTGGAGAATAGCTTTGCCTTATTCAGCGGTTTAAAGTTTTTAGGTTTTGGATTGAAATTATAACCTATCCCTCCTCGATATTGATCCTGATTATCATACTCAAAATCAATATCACGATGATCATTTTGCGAATAGGCAAACGACACATCGAAGTTCTCAATATCGTAAATCCTTTGTTTTTTATTGGTTCCAACCCTATCTTTTCTAACGTTCATTAGGTTTATATTCTGCCTTACCGTTCTATCGATAACAAGACTACGAACGGAATCACGCTTACTTTTATCATCATATGAATCCAGCTCTTCATCCAGCAGTACATCAGGATCGAGGGGATTATATTCGGGAGTTATTGTTGTTAAGGCATAATCGTAATGCACAGGTATTCTAACACCTGCTTTCTCACCTAAAAATTTACCCATCTCCATATCGGTTGCAACCATGAAATTCGTTATGTGTTCCAATGGAATCTGACTGATTTTCTTTTCAAGGCTTGCAAATCCAGCAGAACTATGTGAACTTGTAACAACTACCCTACCAAGATCAGCTAAAGTTGCCTCTACCCTACCTGTAGCAGCCCAACCGGCATTGTCATTAAAATCGGTAAGTCGTAATTCATCTACCCAAATAATAGCACTGCGTGGTGTTCCGTCATCATCTAGACTTGATCGCTGTTTTGGATTACGTACTCCAATCAAAATTCCTTTAACATCACTTATGCTTGGGCTACCCATTATTGTAACCTTTTTATTAACACCAATATATTCAGTATATGGTTTATCCAAACGTAAGTCGCTTTTTGGATCACGCATCGCTACATTTCGATTTTGCTTAATACGCACTAACTCCTGAAGGTCGATGTCAAAATTATTGGCTTCGGGCCAAATGGAATCTACCGATGTGGCAATAGTCCCCCATTTGGTGAATTCAAGTGGTACTTCATACTCATAATAGTTATCGGTAAAATCAGAACCTACCCTTATAAATGCTGATAAATCACCTTTTTCCAAATCTTCACTTTCCACCAATTTCTCGGCGTGTACATACATTTTTAATCGCTTGTATTGCCTGAAATCAAAGTCGGTGGTTTTAAATACACCTCTGGCATCACCATCATAAAGTTTAGAAACATTTAACTCGATCGACTGCTCGTTTTGAAGGACATAGCTGGTGGTTCCAAAATTAGATTCACGCTCTATACCCGGAGGAATTACATATGGTACAGGCTCCCGCTTTCCATTTTCCTCGATATTTACAGTTGCTACTGTAAAATTTGTTTCATTACCATAGTCACCAGTTGGATAATCACCAGGTTCCAGTATCTGGTGATCATACCTTCTCCACTCACCACGTACTAGTTCAAAGGTAGCAAAACGAGCAACAATAGGGCGTTCAAAATTTTTCATGAACATTCTCATAAAACGAATTGATCTGAAGTCGCTTATATTACCAATTATATTATCAGGATTTTGAACTGGGATTTTAAACTGGTACCAGTGAACACTTGTAAGATCACCATTTGCTAACTTTATATCTTTTGATTCAAAAACATCTGTAATATAGTTTTGCCCCACTTCCATTTTAGTTGGATCAAGCTCAACTTTATATTGGAAGTAACGTTCCGATTCACTCAATGTATTATCGCGATTGATATCCTCAATATTCGGTAAATTAGTTGCCGCCGTTGGATAAGCTTCCGGGTTTTGTGCATCCGTAGGTGAATTGCCTTCTGAATTATTGAATTTTTTATATCTCTCAGTTACACTTGAATATTTTGCTTCCTGATCATAATCGCCACCCCTAAAATAGTGGTAGTTATCTGAAGATGGATCAACTTCTGCATCTGTAAATGCCTTGGAATTAGCCCCATACTTTTCTCTAATCACATCAAGATAAGTATTGTCGTACCATGATTTTTCATCCTCCGACATAAGTCCATCATATCCAACATCCTGAAATTCGCGTGATCCACCGGCACTACTAAACGACTCAACCAAAGCTTGCAGTGATGGAATACGTCCCCATACTGTAGTATCAACATTTTCTACAACTGCTGAAGTAGGTAATCCGTTTTCGTAACTTTTCCTACCATCCTTAAGAATGTCCTCAGAAATTTCTCCAAGGTTTATGTATAGCTCACCCCTATTATCAATATCATCTGTAAAAGGATCCATCATCCAAAACTCGATATACTCAATATTTGCAGCTTCAAAATCCGATGACTCAATTTCACGCATCATCCCTCCCCACCTTGATTCGGGATTAACTAATTCACCATTTTCATCAATTCCATCTGAATAAGCATTTTGATCCACATCATAGTTGTATGATCCTTTTTCGGATGGGAAATAGGCAAGGTTAAGTACAGCAATATTAGTAGGGATATTATTAAGATTATTATCCTTATTGGGGAAGACCTCTTTTTGTAGCACCTGACGCACAGAGTTTTTGGAAATCTCGTTTTTATCAACATTTGAAGGTCTATAACCACCCCTTATATCATAAAAGAGCGGATCAATAATGTACCAAGCAAGTTTTGCCCTGTTCTTTCCATAAGCATACACATTAGTGGCAGATGGATCATTTATCTGGGCCTCAGGGAACAAATTTGGCTGACCTTGTGGTGTACTTGCCATAAACCACATATTTGTATTTTTTAAATCAATTGACGAAGAAGCGCCCTCAAAATCATCGATATATGATGTTCCTGTTTTGCCAATTGCTTTACTATGCCCTGGTATAAATTGAGCAAACTCACCATCAACATTAATTTTCGAAATTTCTTTGGTTGATATACCAGGTAATTTATCGATCATTTTTGTCATCCACCGCGACTCGGTACGATAACTCATGTCGATTCCCCACATTGTATTCGATATGGGATCATCACCATAATTAACCTTTTGTGTAAGCGGTCTTTCATGTAAATTCAATAACGTACCACCAATATGAAAATCCTTAGTTACCTCATGATCAATGTGTACGCCCATCATCCGCTTCTGTTGGATATTAAACATTGAGTTACTTTCGAGAGAAACATTGATGGGTACTCCTGAATTCATAACACCATCGTTAATGATTTTTACACGACCAAGTGTATAATCAACAGTATAATCAACATTCTCAACTAATGGCACTCCACCGGCAGTTACTTTTACAGAACCTTGAGGAACATTAAGTGCATTAAGGCTAATATCGGATCCCCCTGAGGAACTATACATACCTTCAAGAAGGAATTTGTTTTTATCAGGAAACTGTTCCGCTCCAGATTTTGTCATGGTGTAGAGAGAGTCGTAAGCATACATTTTTGCATACTCCGGATTATTCGGAAATATCGAATCTCTGATATAGCTACCAAAGGGTTCAAGATTAGTAAAAAATATTCGTCCATTCGAAGATTGAATGGTTCCTCCATTTAGTGTTGCTCCATCAATGTAATCGAACATACCATCACCACCAGGAATGGGATTTAATTGATTATCTAAATAATCAAGACCAAAAAGATGAATAAGGGGTATTCCGGTTACACTTTCGGGACCTTCTGTAAAATATCCAGTTGGCACTCCCTGCTGATTACCAGAATAAAGGATATTAAACATAAAATTTTGTTTCTGAACTTGATATGCGCCTATGGCGTACACGTTTTTCATCATCAGATCCCACATAGGCATATTAGTGCTAAGCGTATTACTTTTCAATAACTTAACAACAAGGTTGTCGGGAGAAACAATTCCCTGATCCGAAAATTCACCAACCTGATAAATACTATCACTTCCTATAACCGTATACTGATACGCAATTGCCAATACCTGATCGGACGATAAGGTTGTGTTTAATGAAATAAATCCAAGCTTTTTGTTAAGTGAATACTCCGACTGACGAAGTTTACGTGCATTTTCAAGTTTAACATAATCCTCACCTGCTACAAAATAGTTTGTTTTACCAATATGAAATGGGTCACCACTTAGATAATTGGTAACGGTATTAATTCTTCTTACCTGATTTGTATCCAAGCTTCCCATTAAACTATTAGAATAGTTAGATGGTTTTAATCCGCCAGGTAAAGCATAAATATAGGGGCTATATATATCCTTTTTACTTCCTTCGCCAAGATCGGTAAAAGCAACAATATTTCTATTTTCTTCAGTGGCAGCACCAATGTTTGTAACCCATAGTTCCACCTTTGTTATATTTACATCGGAAGCAACAATTGGCAAACTCCTTAATGCTTTTGGATATAGGTCTCTGAACGAATGGGCAAAGAAGAAGTGTTTGTTTTGCTCATAATCAAGAGCTGTCATTGTAAACCTATTGGTTTGGGCTCCACCTTCAACAGTTATATTTTTAGTTTCGCTTTGCTGTTGCGAAAAAATTGCAGTAACATGAGTTTTACCAAACTGCAATTCAGTTTTAACTCCAAATAAACTCTGGCTTCCACTAATTAATGTTGATCGCAAAGGGAGGCTAACATTACCAGCTTCAATCAGTTTAATAATTTCATCTTCTTTACCTTCGTATTTCAGTTTAAGCGTATTCTCGAAATCAAATGAAGATTCGGTATTATAGTTTGCCTTAAATTCAATCTTATCACCAATCTTAGCAACAACATTCATTTGAATCTTCATGTCGAAGTCGAAATTGGTAGTTTTTCGTTGCCTTACATCCAATGCAGGATCGTCACGTTTGGTGGAGAGAATTCCAAAGCTAACTTCAGCAGAACCCTGAGGACGAATATCGATTGTATTGCTTCCAAATATCCTATCGAAGGCTTCTCCACCTATATAAATTTTAGGGATTAAACGCTCACCATCCGATGTGCCAACAGTTTGCGTTCGCTCATTCCAATAATCAGCAACATCTCTATTGAGTTCATATTGTTGATACTCATCAAAATCCATTTGTGTGGGTGCACGGTAATAAAAGTCACCAATTTTATCAACAAATTCATAACTATTTGTTTCGGGATTGTAAATGATTTCACGCTCAATATTTGATGGCGGACTCATAAACAAAGGACTCGAATTTTGATTATCGATGTATGGATTTCCTGTGAAGTCATTAAAGGGGAAAATCAAATCGATTTTAGATGTGTCGGGGCCTGAGGTTGAATCAGGATAGCTTACATCCTGTGATAATACCCCAACCGGATTTAATAGAAGCACAAAGAATACGCCTAAAAAAAGAAATTGTATAACTTTAGTATATATATTCTCCCTGTTCAATGTTTTTTATTTTATCGCTTAAGTTTAGCAGTAAACCACTATAACATCTTTAATGATTCTTTAATTAATCCCTCTATGCTAATGGCATTGTTTGATTTAAGTACACTATCTAATGCTTTTTCCACTGCAGGTTTATTGAAGCCTAGTATCAGTAACCCTGATAACGCTTCTTCCCTGATTGTATTGTGGGTATTGTCTATTTTTTCGAGCTCAATTCCTGATTTCATCAATTTATCTTTTAAATCGATAATTATTCGTTGAGCTGTTTTACCACCGATCCCCTTAACTGCCTGTAACACATCTGCTTTTGACTGAACAATTGCATCGAATGCTTCCTCTGTTGATAATGAGGACAAAATTAATCGTGCCGTATTGGTTCCAACTCCAGAAACGGTGATTAGATATCCGAATAAAAGTCGTTCGGGAACATCTGCAAAGCCATACAATAATTGAGCATCTTCACGAACCACAAAATGAATATATATTTTGATGTTTTCCTGATCCTTAATTTTAGAATATGTTGTTAATGAGATATTTACCATATACCCTATTCCACCAACATCAAGAATTATATAGGTTGGGTTTTTTTCAACCAAACTCCCCTTCAAATAATCGTACATTCTGCTTTATTAATTATGACTGGCTATAGCCAAATCTTAACTGGCAAAAATACAATTTATCATAAGATATGCAATGTGAAAATAAGCTATTGTATTCCTATTAGCGTGGCTACAATTCCATCTGCATCATATCCGCAAACTTGATGTAGAGTCTCAACTTTCCCATGACTTATAAACCGATCGGGGATTCCCAATATTACAAGTTTATTATGATAATTGTATTTGTTTTTAAATCTTAATGCACTAGCTCCCAAACCGCCGGTAACAATACCATCTTCAACGGTTAAAACACTATCGTAATTATTAAAAACGTAATGAAGTATTTCCTCATCAATTGGAGTTAGGAAACGCATATCATAATGTCCGGGATATATATATTGTTTTGCTACTCTTGCAATCGCATCTTTAACAAAATTGCCAGCGTGGCCCAATGATAATATTGCAGTTCCTTTTCCATCGGTTATCCGTTCACCTTTACCAATTTCCATTTTCTTAAAGGGGACATCCCAATGATCTAAAACGCCTCTGCTTCTGGGATACCTGATTGAAAATGGGCCTTCAAAATAAGTTGATGAGGTAAACAATAGGTTTCTTAATTCTACTTCATTCATGGGTGCGCTAATAACCATTCCCGGAATGCTATTCATAAATGCAAGATCGAATGCACCATGGTGAGTTGCTCCATCCTCTCCAACGAGTCCTGCCCTATCAACACAAAAAACAACCGGTAGCTTTTGGAGAGCAACATCATGAATAACTTGATCGTAGGCACGCTGAAGGAATGTTGAGTAGATTGTACACATCGGCTTAAACCCTTGGGTGGCAAGTCCTGCGGCGAAAGTAACAGCATGTTGCTCGGCAATTCCAACATCAAAAACTCTTTCAGGAAATTTTTCCTTCATAAATGTAAGAGCCGATCCGGTAGGCATGGCAGGTGTTATTGCAACAATTCTATTATCATTTTCTGCAAGTTCAAGTAGTGTTTTTCCAAAAACTTCCTGATAGGTATCTGGTAGTTTTTCTGAATTAACCACTAACAACTCTCCTGTACTTCTGTTAAATTTGCCGGGAGCATGATAAACAGTTTGTTCTTCTTCAGCCTTTTTAAATCCCTTACCTTTGGTTGTTATTACATGGAGTAGTTTTGGTCCGTTAATGTTTTTAATTTCCGACAGAACCCTAACAAGGCTAGGAACATCATGACCATCAATTGGACCAAAATAATTGAAATTCATTGCTTGGAACAAGTTGCTTTGTCGTTGAAATTTGCCTTTTATTGGATCATTTTCACTTGAAATCGATTCAGTATATTTAATATCAATACCAAGTGATTTCCATGTTTTCCTTCCTGTTTTTGATGCAGTTGCTATTTGAGAAAAATAGCCTTTTAGAGAGCCAATATTTTCGTCGATTGAAATACCATTATCATTAAGTACAACTAGTATATCAGCATTGGTGACACCAGCATTATTCAATCCTTCAATGGCAATTCCCCCCGTAAGTGCACCGTCTCCTATTACTGCAATATGTTTTCGATTAATCTCTCCCTTAAGATTTGATGCCTCAGCCATACCTAAAGCAGCCGATATGGAAGTTGATGCATGCCCTGTTCCAAAAGCATCATATTCACTTTCTTCACGAACAGGGAAACCACAAATACCTCCATACTGACGGTTTGTAAAAAAATTATCCCGTCTCCCCGTTAAAATTTTATGTCCATAAGCCTGATGGCCAACATCCCAAATTAAACGATCGAAGGGTGTATTAAAAACATAGTGCAATGCAACAGTTAGCTCAACAACTCCCAAACTTGAACCCAAATGACCAGGGTGAACACTTACCACATCCAATATAAAACTTCTCAATTCGTTGGATAGCTGAATTAATTCAGATTCAGACAGTTTCCTAATATCAACTGGAGAATCAACTTTCGATAATATTGTGTCTGGTTTTGGTGTCATTAATATTTATCTTTCAGAAATAAAGTAGATACTTAAGATTGTAATTCTGAGTCACACAAATCATTAAAAAAAATTCCTTTAACTGTGATTCATCAATTTGCTCAAAACGACAAAACCAAAGAGTGTGCAAATTTATGAGTTTTAAACCAACTAAAGTAGTTTTGGAAAAATTGCTTTCCTATTTTTAGGATAGTCGGTAAACCGATGATAATACCAACGATGATGATCAACAGCACGTGGAATTAGATTGGCCATTGTCCAGATGGCAAATGAGAAACTTGGTAAACACCAACTCATTAATGCCCACCCTGTCCATTCTATTATTTCACCAAATAAATTAGGTGAAGAAATATACTTAAACAATCCACCATAAGGAATATAATATCCTTTCTTATCTCCGTTTCTTAAATTAAAAAGGATATTATCAGATGAAATATTAATATACATCCCAACAAAAAAAAGTATTAACCCAATAATAAATCTTGGATCATACAACCATGATAAATTGTATGCTGGACTAAGTGTTCCAAACCAGTATCCATTAAAGAATCCATTGAAAAAATTAAAGAAAACAGCCATTATAATTATTGACCATGGCATTTGTTTGGCCTGCGATCTCATCTTAAATGGAAAAACAAATATTCTGTTCGCATAATGAAGCATAAAAAGTCCATAGAATATATAAACCGGAATTGATTTAGGTGCATCCCCTGTAAAAAAAAACCACGAAAACACTATTACCACAGGAACTTCCATTAATATCCAACCAAGTCGATTATTTATTTTAGGTCCCCATGAACTTGAGGTATGTCTTCCATATGGGACAATTATCTTCAGAAGAATGGGGAAAATAACAATGGCCAGGGCTATCCAAATATAAAGGAAAGTGGAAAAAAGTTGTTCAGAAATCATGGTTAAAAGTAATTGTTTTCTTTGAACCAAAGATAAGTATCTGATAAAGTTTCCTTTAACGGTCTGGTGTTAAAACCTAATTCAATTTGCGCCTTATTGGAAGAAATTAACCTATTACCAGATTGCAGAATTGACAACGATTCGCGGGTATATATGGGTTTTGTATTTGTAACCTTTGCATATATATGCAAAAATGGAATCCCTATTCTGGCCAGCCATAGTGGTAATACAGGTATCTTTCTTTTCTTATTACTCACACTAATTAAAATATCTGCAAAATCCTTAATGCTTAACCAACTTCCCGAAAGCAAATAGCGCTCACCTCCTCTTCCCTTATCGATTGCCGCAATTGAAGCATCCACAATATCACGAACATCAACCCAGTCGTAACCTCCGGAGACTATACCGGGAAGTCTACCTTGATATACCATGCAAATAAACTCACCCATTAAGGAAGGACCATTATCCTCAGGTCCGATAATCGACGTAGGATTCATTATAACAATATCGAAATCATTACTTTGTTGCTGCAGCACCCATTGGTCGGCAATTGCTTTTGTTCGTTCGTAAGTAATATTGGAATTGACAGCGATAGCTCTTGATTCATCCATCTCAATATCAAACGGTTCATGTATGAGGGCATGGATCGAACTAAAATGTATTAGTTTTTTAACGCCTGCTTTTTTTGCCGCAGTAACAAGATTCTTAGTTCCATCTACATTGGTTGAATAAACAGTTTTTTCTGAATCATTTCCGATCGAAATAAGGGCAGCAAGATGAAAAACAACCTCAACACCCTCACATAAACTAAACAATGATTCTATGATTCGAAGATCTCCTTTGATTTTCTCAACCTCTAGTTCTTCTAATAACTTAGTGCCATTAAATACTAAAACTCTAACATCATGACCTAGTTGCACCAACTTCTTAACCAGGTTAATACCAACATGCCCACTAGCTCCTGTAACAGCAATTTTCATTTGAGAAAAATTTTAGTTGCCAAAGATATTAAAGAAGGGATAACTTTATTAATATTCGGGATTTAATGTTGGAGTGAAAGTCTGAATAAAGTGTTAGCTTAAATATCTTTAATCAGAATTATTTTCTTAAGAATAATTCGAAATGTTGTACCCTTTCCAATGGTTGAGTTTTTAACAAAAAGTTTTCCTTTGTGGTAATCACAAATAATTCTTCTTGAGAGAGAAAGCCCTAATCCCCAACCACGCTTTTTACTTGTATAACCAGGATTAAATATAGCTTTTTGTTCAGTTGTGGAAATACCTTTACCTGTATCACTTATGTCAATGATAACACTTTTGTTTTCTTCATGCAGGTCAATTGTAATCAGTCCTTTTCCTGACATTGCGTCGATCGCATTTTTACACAAGTTCTCAATAACCCAACTAAAAAGAGAAGGATTAACAGGAACATAAAGTACATTATTTTCGTTGAAGTTGAGTTGATACCTAACTTTTTTTGATGTCCTGGGTCTTAAATATGTAATACTGTCTATAAGAATTTTAATTAAATCTTCGCTTTCGAGTGTTGGAGTTGAGCCAATTTTTGAAAATCGTTCAGTAATCATTTCCAAGCGTTGCACATCCTTTTCAATTTCAGTGGTTGCTTGACTAACATTACTTTCGTCAATTTTAATTAATTCGAGCCAAGCCATTATGGATGAAAGTGGTGTGCCAATTTGATGTGCTGTTTCACGTGCCATACCAGCCCAAACCCGATTTTGTTCCGATTTACGTGCAAAGCTGAAAAGCAAGTATGCAATGGCTGCAAAAACAGCAATAATCAATATCTGCGTAAGCGGAAAATATTTAATTATTGTAAGGAGTTCTGAATCCTGATAATAAATATATGAAGTACCCTGGTCACCAAAATTTACTTTGATTGGTCTGTTCTCATCAGCCATTTCTTCAAGTTTACTCTCAACATATGCAGAATCCTCCATTTTAATATCATCAAGATTTCCAAACTTTAGTACTTCATTATGAGTACTGTCGGTAATTATTACAGGAACACTTGATGAGTTTAAAGCGACTTCCGACATAAATGAAGCAACATAATTACTAAGTACGTCTTTCAACTCCGTAAAAAACCTTGAATCCTTGTAATACAAATATCGATTGCGATTTGGTAAATATTGATAAACTATTGGCTCATAAACTGTAAACTCAGCCTTAATTTTACCAGATAACCGTAGAACTGTGTCAAGCTTAAAATCAAGATTCTTCGAATCCAGTATCCAACCTTTATCATCAGTTATTATAAGAGGTATTGTATTATTATCGCGAATTATATCTAGAAAGAAGTCATATTCCAATTGGTCTTCATCAAGCAGTTGGGTATAAACATTGGCTAATAATTCAACGCGTTTACGTTCCTGTTCTTGTAGTTGTCCGAAAAAGGACTCAGTATATCGCACAAGTCTAGCTTTTCGTTGAACCGCATCTGCCCATAAACGAACATTTTTACGCTCTCCGGCAGCGAACTTCCCAACGATTAGGTTTGTATAGAATAATGACAAACCAATGATCAGTAGGCCAAGTATTGAGAGAGTTATCTTCCAAATTCTTTTTCTTGTATATATATCCATCTACAAAAGACAATAATTTGTTTAACTTAACAAATGTATAACTTATTATCAATTACAATATTGCACGATGAATAAAAATGGAATGCTATATTTTTTCACAAAACCAAAGCAAATCAAACTACATATTGATTTGTAAATAATCATTGTAAACAAAACAAATATGATCGATTTCGCACACACTATGTAAAATTCCCGAACACTATTTTTCTTACCGATTTTTACTATAAACACATAATCAATCACATACATACAATGGCATAATTATGGCTAGTAGCACATAGTTTTATCGATAAACCTATTACAACAATGATTAGTCTTGAAAATATAAATAAAACCTATTATACAGGCAAAACAAGCTTACACGTCCTTAAAGGCATTGACCTAAATATAAATCAGGGCGAACTGGTTTCCATTATGGGATCATCTGGTTCAGGTAAATCAACATTACTTAATATAATAGGTATGTTGGATAACTACGATCAGGGTACTTTTAATTTAAACGGGGAATTAATTAAAAACCTTAATGAAAAGAAAGCCGCCTTCTATAGGAACAAATTCATTGGATTTGTATTTCAGTCATTTAATCTTATTTCATTCAAAAATGCAATGGAAAACGTTGCTCTTCCTCTATATTATCAAAAAGTAAACAGGAAAAAGAGGAATCAACTGGCAATGGAATATTTGGATAGAATGGGATTAGCCGACTGGGCTCACCATCTACCAAACGAATTATCCGGAGGGCAAAAACAAAGACTGGCAATTGCTAGAGCTCTAATATCAAACCCTAAAGTAATATTGGCAGATGAACCAACAGGAGCACTTGATTCAGCAACTTCAATTGAAGTAATGAAATTGTTTAAAGAAATTAACAAAACCGGAATTACAATTCTCATAGTAACCCACGAAAGAGAAATTGCTGCTGAAACCGACCGAATCATCAGATTAAAAGATGGACTTATTGATACTATTATTGAAAATGGCCAGAGAAAAGAATGGCTGGCTGCCCAACATATGGCATAAAAATACTGAATATGTTCGACATCGATAAATGGCAAGAAATATTTAACACCATAAGTAAGAACAAATTACGCACCTTACTTACGGGCTTTAGTGTAGCATGGGGAATTTTTATGCTTGTTATACTACTTGGTTCGGGTTATGGTCTTGAAAATGGTGTAAAAAAAGAATTTGAAGGTGATGCCGTAAATTATATTACAATAAACTCAGGAGTAACATCAAAGGCATACAAAGGCATGAAACCAGGAAGGCGTGTTAGATTTAGCAACCAGGATTATAATATGTTAAGCGACATGGAAAATGTTGATCATACTTCCACCAGAACCGGACTCTTTCAGAACAACGTGCTGTCTTATAAAAACGAATACGGAACATTCGACATATTCGCAATAACACCTGATTATAAATATGTTGAATCACTTAAGATGACCACAGGAAGATTTCTTAACAAGAATGACATGGATGATTTTCGAAAAGTGGTGGTTCTTGGAAGGCTGGTTTATGAAGCATTATTTAAAGGGGGAGAAGAAAGTATTGATAGTTATGTTAAAGTTAGTGGAGTACCCTTTAAAGTTATTGGTGTTTTTGACGATCCCGGTTCCGACCGCGACCTGTTACGAGTTTACATTCCCATTTCAACAGCTCAGAAGGTATTTAACATGGGCGATTTTATCCGGTCTATACATTTTAATCTTGAAGGTGGGTCAGTTGCTGAAAGTATGGCAGTAATTGAAGAAGCTAAAACAAAATTATCAGACAAGCATAAGTTCGACCCCGAAGACCGAAGAGCAATTTTCATCTTCAATAGTATTGAAAATTTTCAGCAGTTTATGAGTCTTTTCGCGAGTATCAGGCTATTTATTTGGGTAATTGGTATAGGAACAATAATTTCAGGAATAGTGGGTGTAAGCAATATTATGATGATTGTTGTTAAGGAGCGAACCAAGGAAATTGGTATTCGAAAAGCACTTGGAGCAACACCTTTTTCAATAGTAAGTCTTATTCTGCAAGAATCAATTTTAATAACAGCAGTTGCAGGTTATATCGGACTAGTTATAGGTGTTGGGTTGCTCGAACTGGTTTCAAAATCACTACCTTCTGTCGACTATTTCGCCAATCCAGAGATAAATATGAATGTAGCTTTAACAGCGACTGCCTTGTTGGTATTGGCTGGAGCAATTGCTGGTTATGTTCCTGCTAAAAAAGCAGCTTCCGTAAAACCGGTTATTGCATTACGAGATGAATAAACTAAAACACTAAAGAAAAACTAAAATAAAAAGCGAGCTAAGTTATTTAAAAATGGAAAATATCAATAAGAAAATAGAATATTCCAACTTACACCTTCTCATAACTATTGTTGCTCAAGGCACTCAAAACTAATATTATGTATTTGTTTGATAAAGATAAATGGACCGAAATAATGAGTGCTCTTAGTAAAAATAAACTAAGAACATTCTTCACAGCATTTGGCGTTTTTTGGGGAATATTTATGCTCGTTATAATGTTGGGTTCCGGAAAAGGGTTGGAAAACGGAGTTAACCAAGGTATGGGTGATATGGCTAACAACGCATTATTTATGTGGACTATGCCAACCACACAGCCTTATAAAGGATTCCCCAGGGGAAGAAGATATAACTTCAGAAATGACGATACAAAAGCTCTACGAGAAAATCTACCCGAATTAGAATATATTGCTCCCAGATTACAAGTTTTTAGCGCTCAGGGCGATAACAATGTTGTAAGAGGAGAACGTACCGCTGCTTATTCAATCCAAGGCGATTATCCTGATATGAATAAAATTGACCCTATGAATATTCATGAAGGAAGATTTATTAATTATAAAGATATTGAAAATAAGCGAAAAGTAATCGTAATTGGCACAAGAGTGAAAGATGAGATGTTTGATGCTGATGAAGATCCAATTGGTGATTATCTAAGGATTCGAGGTGTATACTTTCGTGTTGTGGGAATTTTCTCATCAAAGAAAAACGATCAGCAGGCTGAACGAGAAAACCAGCAAATATTTATGCCATTTACAACACTTCAGCAAACTTATAATATGGGTGATATTGTTGGATGGTACTCAATGACTTCATATAAAGATGTTCCAGCATCAGTTGCTCTTGAAAAAGCTAAAAAAATTGTAAGAGAACGCCATTCAATAGCACCTGATGATGATAGGGCGGTGGGATCGTTTAATGTTGAAACCGAATTCCAAAAAATGGAAAACCTATTTGCCGGAATAAATGGATTAATCTGGATTGTTGGGGTTGGAACATTATTAGCCGGTGTAATAGGAGTTAGTAATATTATGCTAATTGTAGTTAAGGAACGAACAAAAGAAATAGGGATACAAAGAGCTATAGGAGCAACACCTATGGCAATACAAAGTCAAATTGTACTCGAATCAGTTTTTTTAACTGCAATGGCTGGATATATTGGATTGGTTCTAGGGGTCGGAATACTTGAGCTCATAAACTATCTACTTGTTGAATTTGGCGCTTCTACAGATATGTTTGCGCGACCGGAAGTTGACTTCGACAAGGCAATAGTTGCTTTAATAATATTAATAATATCAGGTGCGTTAGCAGGTTTAATTCCTGCCAGACGTGCCACACAAATAAAACCAATTGATGCTCTCAGAGATGAGTAGGTTAATGATTAAATCAAAAGACATGGGTAGTTCCATATGACTAAAAAAATTAAATAATAACACATGAAAACATTTTTCAAAGTATTAGTAGGATTGATAATAGTAGGAGCAATTGGCTATACTATGTATTTTCTTTATCAGAAATCACAAGATGAACCTATTGTTTACGAAACAGATTCACCAGTAGTTATTGATATTGTAAAAAAGACAACAGCTACCGGATCGGTAGTTCCTCGTAAGGAAATAGAAATTAAACCTATTGTTTCAGGAATTATTGAAGAAATTTATGTGGTAGAAGGAGAAATGGTGAAAAAAGGTGATCTGATTGCCAGGATACGCATTATTCCTAATATGATTAATGTTAACAATGCCAAGTCGAGAATTGAAGTTGCCAAGATTAACCTTAAAGAAACAAAAACAAATTACGATCGGCAACTTAGCTTACTTGAAAAAGGAGTTATAGCTAGAGCCGATTTTGAATCGTATGAAACCGGTTACAAAAGCGCTTTGGAAGAACTCGAAACTGCCCAGGAAACACTTGATCTTATTCAGGAAGGTCAAACTAAAAACTCCGGAGGCAAAACAAACACTCTTGTTAGATCCCAAATAGACGGGATGATATTGGACATCCCTGTGGAGATTGGTTACCAGGTAATTGAAGCCAACAATTTTAACGCTGGAACAACAATAGCAAATATTGCCGATATGGGGAAAATGGTTTTCGAAGGCAACATTGATGAAACCGAAGTTGGTAAAATTAAAGAAGGAATGCCTCTTATTCTCGTTATCGGAGCCATTGAAGATATTCAGTTTGAGGCACTGCTTGAACATATTAGCCCTAAAGGTGTTGAAGTAAATGGTGCGGTTCAATTTGAGATAAAAGCTGATGTAGTACTTAGGGATGACCAGTTTATAAGGTCTGGCTACAGTGCCAATGCAAATATTGTCCTCGACAAGGCCGATAGTGTACTCGCAATCTCAGAAAGCCTACTACTGTTTGAAAATGATACCGTTTACGTTGAAGTTGAAACATCACCTCAGGTATTTGAAAAAAGATATATTAAAACCGGCCTTTCAGATGGAATAAACATAGAAGTTTTGGAAGGTCTAACAAAGGAGGACAAAATCAAAAAACAGCAATAGAAAAGCTTTTAGTTAATACCTAGTAATTATTATTTTCAAATTGTTAATATTTTCTTTTCAAAAATTCAAACCTACTCGTCAAATAAACAGATGAGTAGGTTTGTTGTTTTTATACAAAGGTTATTTATTTATCCCCCTATCCGATTTCATACGAAATTTGATTTATTTTTGACTTGATAGAAAAATATAACCCAAAAAAATAATGAATTACAAACGAGCATTTCAAACAGTATTATTTATCGTCTTTGCTTTAACTAATTGTTTTCAGGTTAAATCGCAATCAGTAGTAGATACGAATATTTATACTTTTGTAGAAATAATGCCTGGGTATCCCGGGGGTCATTATTCAATGCACCATTTTATTGCTAGTACAATTCACTACCCAAAAATTGCTTTTGAAAATGATATAACCGGAATAGTTTATGTTAGTGCTATTGTTGAATCCGACGGAAGCCTAACGAATATTAAACTATTAAAGGGCATTGGGTATGGGTGTGATGAAGAAGCAATAAGGATTACTACACTTATGCCAAACTGGAACCCTGGAGTCCATGAAGAAAAAAATGTTAGGGTTTCTACTACTATTCCTATTACTTTTCAAATATTACCCGAAAGTACTGGACCAATTTATAACAACGCTCACGTGCTACCTGTGTTTACTGATAGCCTATTTGATTTTGACTATTATATTAGTACAAATATGAGATATCCAGCTGGGATTTCAATAGAAAATATTATTGACACTGTGAATATCCTGTATGTTGTAGAAACAGATGGTAGTCTTACCAATGTCTTTTTAAGAGATAGCACAAGTAATCTTGATGCATTTGCTTATGAAGCTATCCGTATTATGAATAAATTATCTGGTGCTTTCGAACCGGCGTATATTGACAATATGCCTGTTCGTGTTAGACTGACAGTATCGATTGTTTTTGATTACAATAAAATTGACACCATAGATTGTGAGTTGATCTCTTGTAAATATGAGGATATTGAATATAGATATTATAAGCAAGAAGATGTTGTTTGTACCGTAGTTGAAGAAATGCCCGAATTTCCAGGAGGTATGAATAAGCTAATGACTTTTCTTGGCAAGAATATTAGCTATCCTATGGAGGCAAAAAAAAATAAAGAACAAGGAAGAGTGTTTATAAATTTTGTAGTAGAAAAGGACGGTAATATATCAAATGCCAAAGTTATGAGAGGAGTTTCGCCCTCTCTTAATGCTGAAGCATTGAGGGTTATAAATTTAATGCCAAAATGGAAACCAGGAACACAACGAGGGAAGCCTGTTCGTGTTAGTTACAATATTCCGGTGAAATTTACCATCAATTAATAGAAAAAACAAATAGTATTGTATATTACTTTAGAAGATTTCAGAATATAATATTTACATTTGTATCCTTTAACACCATTACTCAAAATCAATAATATGAAGAAGATCAACTTACTAATAATTATTCTCGGAGCAATTATCACCTTTGCAGGATGTGAGCAAAAGAAAGAAGCTACAGAAAAACCTTGTGAAATGAAAAAGTATGCAAAAGTTAAGCTTACTGCCAATATTAACCACCTGAGTGATAATCAAAAGGAAATGCTGAAATTACTTTTTGATGCTGCCAAACTAATGGACGAAATTTTTTGGGTAGAAAATGTTGAAGAAAAAGATGCTTTTCTATTAGGTATCGATAACGAAAAAGATAAACAATATGCAATTATTAATTATGGCCCATGGGATGAGTTAAATAACCTTGAACCTTTTATAAAAGGATATGGTGCTAAGCCTGCCGGTGCACAGTTCTATCCTGAGAATATGACTGTTGAAGAATTCGAAAAATTTGAAGACCCCAACAAAACTAGTCTTTATACATTGATTAGAAGAAATAACAAGTCCGGTGAACTAGAAACAGTTTGGTATCACGAAGGATTTAAAGAAAGAATACAAAAAGCTGCTGCATTGCTTGAAAAAGCTTCTCAATTAGCGGAAGACGAAGGGTTTAAAAATTATCTTAATCTAAGGGCTCAGGCACTTCTAACTGATGACTATTATGCAAGTGATATGGCCTGGCTCGACATGAAAGACAATTTAATTGATATGGTTGTTGGCCCTATTGAAAATTATACCGACGGACTATTTGGCTACAAAGCTGCTCATGAGGCTTTTATATTAATCAAAGATGTTGAATGGAGTGATAAACTGGCAAAATATGCACAATATCTTCCTGAACTTCAAAAAGAACTACCTGTTGATCAGGCCTACAAAAATGAAGTGCCCGGTTCAGATGCACAATTAAATGCCTATGATGTTATTTATTATGCCGGCGATTGCAATATGGCAAGTAAAACCATTGCCATTAATCTTCCCAACGACGAACGTGTACAACTTGAAAAAGGAACACGCAAACTTCAGTTAAAGAATGCAATGCAGGCCAAATTTGATAAAATATTAGTTCCTATAGCTGATGTATTAATTAGTGAAGATCAGCGTAAGCATATAACATTTGATGCATTTTTCTCGAACACTATGTTTCATGAAGTTGCTCATGGAATGGGAATTAAAAATACGATAAACGGAACAGGACCAGTCCGTAAGGCACTTAAGGAAAAGTATTCAGCAATTGAAGAAGGTAAAGCTGATATTCTTGGATTATTCCTGGTTACAAAACTAAACGAAATGGGTGTTTTCAATGAAACCGATTTAATGGATAACTATGTAACATTCATGGCCGGTATTTTCCGTTCTGTACGATTTGGAGCATCAAGTGCTCACGGTATGGCCAATATGCTTCGATTCAAATTCTTCCTTGAGAAAGGTGCTTTCACTCGTAACGAAAATGGGACGTACTATGTAGATTTTGATAAGATGAAAGAAGCATCAAATGAACTAACTGAAAAAATATTAGTTCTTCAGGGCGATGGAAACTATGAATTAGCAAAATCATGGATTGAGGCAGATGGTAATATTAGTCCTCAGCTTCAGCAAGATCTGGACAGAGTAAGTGCTCTGGGCATTCCTTCTGATATATATTTTGAGCAAGGAGCAACCGTTGTTGGGTTGTAGTTTTGAAGAGAAGACTCGATGAATAAAATGTCAATTTCACTACAATCCTACTATTTATACCCCATCCAATCGGCCATCATCAATATGTCCGAAACAAACAAGTATCTGTGCGATTATGAACACTCTAATGAAAGGGGCATTGGTTTCAAATTTATATACAATTAATTACCATTATGTTATTATAACTGGTATAATTTATGATGGTGTTCACTTTTTATATATTATCAACATAAACTAAATTATCAACTCTGTCAAAGTCTTTAATTTGAATAAGGCAGAAAAAAAAATCAAAACGAATGAAAAAATTATCTTATTTACTTGCTTTCATTATACTGTTTGGCGGTATAAAAGTAAAAGCCGATGAAGGCATGTGGCTACCCATTTTTCTTGAGAGATTGAATTATGTGGATATGGAAAAAATGGGGCTAAAGTTAACCCCTGAAGAAATTTACAGTGTTAATAATGGCAGCTTAAAAGATGCCATCGTTGGATTAGCTGATGGACCTACACCTCAAGGTTTCTTTTGTACAGCCGAAATAGTATCAAGCGAAGGTTTGATGTTTACCAATCACCACTGTGGTTTTGGCAATATCCAGAAACATAGTAGTGTTGAGCACGATTATCTTGCTGATGGATTTTGGGCAATGAGTCATGATGAGGAATTACCCAACGAAGGTCTTTCAGCTTCAATTCTGTATCGTATGGAAGATATTACTGATAGCATTATCCCAAATATAAGCGATACTCTAAAAGGACAAGATCGTAGTGCAGCAATTAAAGAAATTACAACTCGTATTAAAAAGAATTCATCAGAAGATGGAAAATACAATGTGGTTATCAAGAGTTTCTTTAGCGGAAATGAGTATTATATGTTTGTTTATGAGGTTTTTACAGATGTTCGCTTGGTAGGCGCTCCTCCTTCATCAATTGGAAAATTTGGTGGTGATACCGATAACTGGATGTGGCCGCGACATACCGGTGACTTTAGTATTTTCAGAATCTACACCGCCCCTGATGGAAGCCCTGCTGACTATGCTGAAGAAAACATTCCTTTAGTTCCGAAACATTTTCTTCCTGTAAATCTTGACCCAATCAAAGCAAATGATTTTTCGATGATTTGGGGATTCCCGGGAGGAACAGAACGTAACCTAACATCTTCAGGTATTGAGTTTAAAGTAAACAACTTCTACCCACCGATTATTGAAGGTTTTGGTAAAAAGCTTGAAGTTTGGAAAGAACACATGAGTAATAATCAGGAGGTGAAAATTAAATATGCTTCTAAATATGCAGGAACTGCAAATGGTTGGAAACTGTTTATTGGTCAGATGAAAGGAATTAAAGACCTTGATTTATACAATGAAAAGAAAGCTTTTGAAGATAGTTTCCAAACTTGGGTTGAAGACGATCAGGCAAGAAAAGAAAAATACGGAGATGTACTAGAAGTGATTTATCAATCGAATAAAGATAAAGCTGATGGCTATTCCACTTTAATACTAGCCAGTCTTTCAGGAATGGGCGGAGCTGAATTATTGGGTTATGCAAGTGATTTTTCTGCATTAAAATCATTCATGGAAGGATACAAAGAGGAAAAAGACAAAAAGAAGAAAGAGAAAAAACTTGAGCAAATTGATAAAGAGGTTGCAAAACTTAAAGAAGGAATAACAGGTCAATTTGAGAATTATGATATGGAAACTGACGAAGATGTATTTGCTGCTTTAACAGAATTATATTTTACTAAAGTTCCCAAAGAAATGCATCCTGAACTACTTGTTGATCTGGTTAAAAAGTTCAAAGGAAATTATAATGAAATAGCAGCCTATGTTTTTGAAAAATCAAATTTCTCAACTGAAGCAAAAGTTTTGGCATTTCTTGAAAAACCATCGTTAAAGACATTAGATAAGGATCCAGCATTTGTTCTTGCTTCAGAGTTTAGGACATCAATAATGGCAGCTTCGGGTAATATTAATAGAGGCGGTGATGAAGTAAAAACTGCCAACAGACTTTTTGTTGAAGGTATTAGAGAAATGCAGCCAGACAAAAAGTTTTATCCTGATGCTAATTCAACACTAAGATTTTCTTATGGAAAAGTATTGGATTACTACCCAAAAGATGCTGTACATTTTGATTATGTTACTCACTTAAGTGGAGTAATTGCCAAAGAAGATCCTGAAAATGACGAGTTTATTGTTCCAGCAAAGCTTGTTGAATTATACAACAATAAGGACTATGGCAGATACGGACAGGATGATAAAATGATAGTTTGCTACCTATCTAATAATGATATCACCGGAGGTAATTCTGGATCACCAGTTATGAATGGTAATGGTGAGCTCAAGGGAATTGCATTTGATGGTAACTGGGAAGCCATGAGCAGCGACATTGCTTTTGCTCCAAAACTCCAGCGTACAATTGTTGTAGACATTAATTATGTGCTTTTCATTATTGACAAATTTGCCGGAGCAAAACATCTTATTGATGAACTATCAATTGTTGTAACTCCTCCTGCACCAATGCCATTAGTGGAAGAAGCTGCAGTTATCATTAACTAGAAATATTGTTAGTATAAAATCAAAAGCCGTTTTGAACATTATCAAAACGGCTTTTTTATTACCATTATTAAAAAAGAAACTAATTCATATTAAGAGTATTTTGCATAACTTTTTTAATCTGCCAGTCACCGGAATTATAATTCACCTGAAAATTAATGGACTCTTGAGAAAAATCTTCTTGTAGTATTATTTTGTTGGCCTTATCTAAATTTGAAATATATGACTCTTTTGTTTCATCAGCATTTTCACCTACAACCAGTATATGATATCCTGGTTTGTAAGAACTGGCAAAGGATCCTGATTCACAAACAATCGGGGAGTTATCAGGAATCAACTTTCTAAGTACGTTATAGATAAAAGGTAGGTCATTATCGGTACACCGAACAAAGTAAACTGAAGAAGCTCCGGCAACTAACATTCGCGAACTGTCCTTTCCTGATCTTGTATCAAGTTCGCGATAAATACTAAATCTGTGATCTTCATAAACAAGCACCTGTTTATTTTCAGTTATGTGAAAATGAGGTGAGATCTTCAATCCAGTTACTTGGTCCGTCTTTGCCAACTGACTTATTATATGACAGGCTACGGTAGTTTTACCGCAATTACGACCAGAGCCAGATATCAGGATTACGTTGTTAAAATTAATTTTCGCCATGTCCACTAAATCCAAAACAATTTAATACTTGCTAATAATAATACAAAAGCAAGTAAATACCTCAACCTAACTAATGAAAACCTGTAGCTGCCACTATAGGCGCCTAGTATGCCGCCAACCAAGGCAACAATTACCCAGGACATCAATTGAGGGCTGAAACTTATATCAGTTGTTAATAGTCCAAAAATTCCGGCAGCAGAGTTTAAGAAAATAAAAAGAGCAGAAATTGCTGCTGTTTCTTTAACATTTGCCCATCCCAACAAAAGCAATATTGGGCTCAATATAATACCACCCCCAATTCCTATCAAACCAGAGAAAAATCCCAATAACGCTCCAATTATAAGAGCTATAATGAAATTGAATGGTATAATTTGCTGCTGATTTTTATTAGGTGTATAAACCATCCTGGCAACAGCAACAATTAAAAATACTCCGAGTATATACTTAAATATCTGAGGATCGATGAAAATACGAGCGCCAATAAACGCCATTGGTATTGAACCTATTATAAAGGGTAGTAATAATTTTCTCTTAAAATATCCACCTTTATAATATGCATAAAACGAAACTCCGGCAACAAAAAGGTTTAATGTTAGTGCTGAGGCTCTCATGAAAATTGTGGAAATACCAAACAAAGCCATCAAGGCCAGATACCCACTGGCTCCTCCGTGTCCAACAGAAGCATACATGAAAGCCACTATAAATAATGCAAACAAAAACAATATGTTGAGTTCCATAAACACAAGCATTACAAAACTCCGCCTACAATGGAAATGGGTAAAACAATCCCATGGATTGTTAACATACCTCCTTTCCAAGTCATTCTGCAATAGCAGAAATCGGGAGGATGATTGGTTTCCCTATCATCCCATCGGTACTATTTCCATGTGTAACTACATTTAGGGAAAAGCACTCGGAGTTTTATTATTTAAAAATAATATGCTTAATAAAGCAATCGCAAAAGTAGTTTTTTTTAAGTTGAAACGCAGGGTATCTTTGGTGATTATTTTATTGTCAATCCGAGAATAATAATGGGGTAAGAAATTCATCGTAAGCCATCGTTTGTTAATTGTTATATATTAACCGTTATGATGAGTAATGTGTTTCAATTAGACGATTATTGCAATAAATCAACTTATCCCATAAACCAAATATCATAGACAATTCGTTATCGAACAATTGCACTATTCGTTCAATTCCAGGAAAAGGCACTATGAAGAAGTTACAACAACAGGAGTAAGTTTGTGTCGCTTTTCAATTTCCATATAGAGAATATGCAAGGCTTGTTTACTTGCTTCAAGATCACTCATTATCTTTGATTTTGTATCCTCAAACTTATCCTTCATCTCATCAAACAAACCTGAATAATAGCTTACACCTTCCTTTAAATTATTTGCAAAAGTTAGCAAATACTTCTCCTGTTTGTTAGTCCTTGATATTTTGGTTTCTTCAATCTTATTTTTAAGATATTCAATATAGATACTAAGCTCTTTAATAAACATATTTGGGCGATCATTTCTTGTGATGATATTCGACCTGCCATAAATATGATCTATCATTTCTTTCAAACTTTTAATTTTTGAAAAATATGCCAAATTTGGACCTGGACAAACTGATACTCCTTCACCTTCTACTTTTGTATCAAGTTTATTAATCAACAAAGTTGCTGTGCTTAATCCAACACAAATACATGATTTATCAATTATCTTATCATAACTCTTTTGATGTTCATTGGATGATAATCCTTTGGCATCTAATTCTTTTATCTTCAATCGTTGATATCGATGAGATGCAGTACAAATTGGTTTTTCGGTAAATTCAGTGTTTGATACGAGGAATTTTTTTGGACATAAACTTCCCGGTCTACCCTTTTCAGCTAAAGCCAATTTTTCGATATCTTTAGTATTCCCCCTGAGGCTATTAAAAGGAACTCCCAATGGTGAAATATTGCTTAAATAAAGATCGTCTTCTGTTGCTTCAGCTAACTCATTTAGAGTATAATCATCCACATTTGTTACTTCGGGAACCAATAAGAAAGGACTTCCCCAACCTACTGAATCCATTCCATAATGATCCATTAAAAACTGATGTTCTTCCGCAGTTCCAACACCCCCTTGAGCGGTAATTTTAAGTGGCAGAACCTCAGCTGGTACCGTACGGTTTTTGGCAGCTAAGGCAGCTGCTAAAATTTCATGTATGGAATATGTGAGGTCATTCCTGTTCTGTTTAAACTCAGATAAAATTGGTCCCAGCAGAAAACCATCGGTAGCAAAGGCATGACCTCCACAATTAAGACCTGATTCGATTCTATATTCACTAACCCACAATCCTTTTTTAGCAAAGAATTTACCCTGAATTAATGCTGAACGATAATCGCTAACTTTCAGAATAATTTTCTTTTTAATAAAACCTTCCTCATTTGGGAAGAAATCATTAAAACTTTCCATATAGCTGTATAATCTTGGGCTCATCCCTGCCGATATTACAACAGACGAGTTTAGATCACTTGTTGCAAAACCTCTAATAGCCGCATGTGCATCATTATATTCAATTGGCAACTTCTCACCGTTAGCGTAGTTAGCCTTATCAATTTTGGTCATGATATTAACATCAATACTACCCATTGATAAATTTTCTTTAAGCCATTTTTTTATTTCAACAACATTAAAGTACTTTTCGGTTAAACTTTCGAATTCCTTTTTAAGTTCAGAGGTATCGGGCAACATACTGAAGTATTCTTTTATCTCATGCCTTTTTTCAAGTGTAGCATTTTTGAATTCTTCAAATTTCTTTTCTGCCTGCTCATTGAGCAGGTTTAAATATGACCTTATACGTTTAGCACGGAAATCTTCGAATTTTTCTGTAATCTCATGATATGGTACTTCGAATTTTTCACTATACATTTTTCTTAATTTCTCAAGAAGAACATCATCTACTAAGGATATAACTGAATCTATACCAAATTGACTCACTTTTAACGGAGTATCAACTGTAAATCCAATTCCCATTACCGGTATATGAAACGAATGCTTTTTATTCATCTTTCACTATATTTTGAATGAAATTCCTTGTCAAACGCTAATTTACAAGCAATTGAATAATTCAAGAGACTTCACTTTTTCGTAATTACTAGCCACAAAGATACAACAAAACTGGACCAACGGGTGTTATAAAATCATAAATAATTATGTATTACGATATTGCAGATTATATTTAGCCTAAATATCTATTTATTTAATGCTTGTAAGAAACTCATTAACAGCAATCCAATACTCCTCTCCCCCTCGTTGTGATTTCCAAAGCGCACGAGAACCGTGATGGCCTTCACCTAAAGGCTCAAACAATATTTGACTATCATTCATGTCTACATTTTGCAAAAGTGATTTAACTCCTTCAGCCTCTCTTTTTGATGAAGTAACAAACATTGGTTTTTCAAATCCAGACAAGACATCGATTAGTGAACCTTTGTAATCTGATAAGTAATTACCCGGACTAAATGCAACAACAGCACCTACATTATTATTTTCTGCAGCTATGTACAATGCCAAAGTGGAAGAATATGAACTTCCCCAAAGGATAATTGGTTTTCCGTACCTTGCAACTGCATAGTTAATCGCAGCTATAATATCAGGTTCAGCATCAATATAATCGGTATCTTTTCCATCTTCCAAAGCTCGAATTGCAGTTTCGTTAATTTTGTTACCAATTGGACCTCCCGATCGTTGATCAATTGCTATACAATTAAAACCCAGCTTATTCAATTTTTGAGCTATACCTTCATATTCAAACTTATTAAATCGTGCCTGATGACAGAGAACAATAACCGGTGAGTCCTTACTTATATCGTAAATATTGGCGCTTATCATTAAACTATCCAGAGAAGGAAACTCCACAGCAATTGGATCACTAACTTGCTTAGCATCTGCTATATTCTCTTGCGCCGAAGAACTGCCTTGGTTGCAACAATTCAATAGGATTGCACTTATTAATACCGTGATTAAAATTATATTTTTCATTGTTTAGGTTTTGGGATAATCTGTTTTTATTATTTCTTTAATACCATCTTTATATGAAGTAGGTTTATACTTAAATCTGTTTTCAAATTTGCCACTATCAAAAACATAATCTCTGTTGTATTGATATATCATTTCAACCATCTCTTTCATGATTGGTACAAATAACCCAATTATTCTAACGAGGAATTTTGGTACTACCTGATACTTTGAAGCCACTTTCATTTCTTTGGCAATTACACTAATCCACTCTTCGCCTGTTAAAGGATTTGAAGCTGTTGGTAAATGCCAAACCTGATTATATGCATCATCTGTATTACCAAGAATTGCGGTTGATTTACCGGCATCGGGTGTATATGTAAATGAGTGCTTGAATTTTGCTGACCCCATCCAATTTGCTTTTTTACCCAGACTTAAGGGCTTGAAAACAGTTTCGGTTAACATGCTTGTGTTTGCTATTGAAGGGCCATAAAAATCAGCACATCTGGCAATTAATGCCACTAGTTTTCCTTTCGTAACTTCATCCATTATCAATGCAGCCATCATAGCCCTAACCTTTCCCTTTTTACTTGGAGGATTAATTGGTGTTTCTTCAGTCATTCCATCCAAATAATTGGAATCGTACATGTAAATATTATCGAAAAAAACCAATTTGGCATTATGCTTTTTACATGCTGAAATTACATTTGAAATTAGTATTGGCCAGTTTTCCTTCCATGTTTTTAAACTATATGGAAATCCCACCGTTACATAAACAATATCTGAACCCTCAACTGCTTTATCCACCTCATCGGGAACAAGCAAATCAGCTGACATAATTATATCCGTTTCGTTTACTTTTACTGGCTTTCTACTTACTAATCTTATATCATCAGTATATTCCCTTAGTGCTTTTGCGAGTTCTATTCCAATTGCTCCACCTGAGCCAAGTATTGTTTGCATAGTTATAGAGTTTTTATTAAACAAAAATATACAAATGACCATATAAAATAGATCGCTATAAAATTAAATCAATAACAGTTTTATATTCGTACCACAATCTTTCACAGCTATATATTCGCAAAACCTCAGTTGAATATCCTTTTGAAATTACATCAAACCACCTTCGGTGGGAGTTTTTTTTGGATATGTTAATTAGTTGAGATAGCAGGTTCTGGAGGTCTATAATTAGTTAACTGTTTTATTTTCCGATTTTCCCCTTCCAATTGGTATATTCATTTTAATAAACAGCGAGCTGTTTTTTGTGCCGGAAATATTTTCATCATATCTACAAAACCTTAGTAATATTTATCCTTTCTATAAATCTGGTTACTTTTGTAACAACCATTTTTATGACTGGGTTGTCATAATTTTACAAACACTAATAAAATACACTATGAAAATTATTCTTACTTTCTGCCTGGCGATATTAACATCGGCGCTTATTGCACAATCTGTTAGTGACACTATTATTATCTCAACTTTTAATTATTCTCAAACTTCTGGCAGTGGTAACCGTGATACTTTAATTGACTTTCCGAATGATCCGGGCCAATCTTATGAGAAGATTATTATGATGTATAATATGCGATGTAAAGATGGATTAGTATCTATTCCCGGAAATACAAACAGGGGCTGTGGTGAATGGGATTACTCATGCAACACATATATAATCGACTCGTCAAGAGTTGATTCGGTACTTAGCTATACCAACTCGCATACAATATCGGCATTTTCAGGTTCATCATTTGACTATCTTGAAACACCCTTGTACGACTATTATCAATATCGTCAAAAGGAAGTCCAAATAAATAATACCATAAGTGAAACGTTATCAACAGTTGGATCTGGCAATTTACCCCTATCCCATACATTGGCAACCGATAATAACTCCGGAAAATCACAATACCTTTACTTACAATCTGAATTATCATCAAGTGGAATCATTGCAGGAGGCTTGGAAGGTATCCTACTAAATGTAATAGGTACCAATGCAAATGCCGACTACTTAAGTGTTAGAATTAAACATACGGACAAAACAAATTTAGAAGGTAATGATCCTGATAATGATGATTTTACCGAAGTTTATTTTCATGACTACCCATTGGTTAGCGGGTCGAATAGAATTCAATTTCATACTCCATTTATGTGGAACGGAACCTCAAACATCCTGATAGAATTTTCATTTACAAATAACATAATAAGTAATGCACTTAATATTGAAGGTGAAAACACAGGAATAGTTTCGGGTATTTATGCTGTTAATGGTTATTGCCTTAATTCTATCAATGGTAAAATTGACATACCAACTGCGCCCTTTTCAAGTATTTCTGAAGAAATAACAATTTCATTCTGGTGTTATGGAAACGAGGCTGTTCAACCAATTCATAACAGTATACTTCATGGTGTTGACAATAACAATAACCGACAAATAAACCTCCATTTACCATGGGGAAATTCAAGCATATATTTTGATTGCGGAAATGATGGAACAGGTTATGACAGAATCGATAAGGCCGCCACTCCTGATGAGATAAAAGGAAGTTGGAGTCATTGGGCAATCACAAAGAATGCGACTACCGGCAACATGAAAATTTATCATAATGGCGAATTATGGCATTCAGGTACAGGCAAAACTAGACTTATTGACATTCAGGAATTTATTATCGCAACAAGTGGAACTGCCGACCGCTCATACTATGGTAAATTTGATGAATTTAGAATTTGGGATGTTGAACTTAATCAGGAGACCATTCAAAACTGGATGTATAAACCTGTTGTTTCGTCTCATCCAAATTACAGTAACATGGTGGCTTACTACAATATGGATGAAGGTAGCGGAAATACTATAGCTGATGTAACTCCCAATGCTGAGGTTGGTACAATATCTGAATTTTTATATTGGATGTACGAGCGTGGCAACAGCCTGAAACGTGGATTTATGGAAACCAATGAACGACCTAACATTACTTTTGCACAAGGTGAATACACCCTTACAATTACAGATCAAATTGTTACCGATTCTGTATTATTAACACCAAATATTGTTAGAGAATATGAGATTATTCCTAGATATGGAACTATGTTACACGATAGCATTAATCAAGTTTCTGTTACTGAATTATGGGAAGCTCAATACCAGCATATTTATAATCCGGAAGGAGTTGCCATCGATTCAACATTTGCTACAGCAACAGGAACCATTGAAATAACCGAATTAACTTATTATGCCAGATATCCATCTCAAAATGAAATAATGTCGTTTGTAACACCTTATGGAATTTATCTTGATCTAGGAATGGATGGAGAAACATGGGGGTTCGATGTAACCGATTATGCACCAATCCTAAAGGGCCCAAAACGTATGGTAATTAGAAGAGGTGGACAGCGTCAGGAAGATATGGATATTAAATTTCTATTTATTCTTGGAACACCACCACATGATGTGTTGGATATTAATCAAATATGGAGACCTGACAGTAAGGGCTACCAAAGTATAATCGACAATAGAGCTTTTGAGCCCCGTAATTTCTATTTCAACCCTGATGGTGATATGTTTAAGCTTCGTTCGGTTATTACGGGTCATGGCCAACAGGGTGAGTTCCAAGGACGATACCATAATTTCAACATTAACGAAGGTGATATTGAATACGAATGGAAAGTTTGGACAGAGTGTGCCGAAAACGCCATTTACCCTCAAGGAGGAACCTGGATTTACGACAGAGCAGGATGGTGTCCGGGTGCCCCAAGTACTTTATTTGAATACAATATTACTGAGCATGTTACAGCCGGACAAAGTCACATTATCGACTACGGACTCGATTATGCAAGTGGAACATCAAACTACATTGTAAATAATCAGCTAGTTACTTATGGTGAACCAAATTTTAATTTGGATGCAGCAATTGTAAAAATATTAGAGCCAAATAGTGATGAGGCAAGTGTAAAGCGGTTTAATCCTGCTTGTTCATATCCTGAAATTGTGATTCAAAACACAGGTTCAACAACAATTACTAAGTTGGAATGTGAATTTTTTGTTGATGGTGGTGAAACCGAGACTCACACATGGAATGGGTCATTGGATTTCCTTCAGAAAGACACCATTATACTTCCCATTGATGACCTTACTTTTTGGATTAGTGGATCAAACACTTTTACCGTTAACATATTAAATGTAAATGAGCAGGAAGACGATTATGAATATAATAACACATATTCCACATCCTTCGAAGACATTCATGTTTATCAGGAAGGGAACTCCTATACGGTAAAATTAAAGACCAATAATTTTGGCTACCAAACTTCGTATACACTTAAAAATGGTGCCGGAACACAGTTATATGAACGTCATAACTGTGATGACAATACAATCTATGAAGATGAATTTTACCTATTACCAGGCTGTTATGAATTACGAATTGATGACACTGGAGATAATGGGTTGGAATTTTGGGCTCAACCAAATCAGGGTGTTGGGTATTTTAAGATATTCAATCCCGCTGGAATTCATCTTTATACATTTGATCCCGACTTTGGTGGATTCGCAAGTTTTGAGTTTGGAATAGGTAATATTACTGAAATTGATGAAGTTAACAATCCATTTTATTTCAGTGTTTACCCTAATCCTGTTACGGATAAATTAAATATTAACATCCAAGGTACCGGGGACGTATTAGTAGTTGCCAAACTTACAAATTCGGTAAGTGCTGTAATTACTACAAAAAAATGGAGTTCTGTTACCAAAGAAACTGCTACTACAATCGATATGAATAGTTTGCCTGCAGGTGTATATTTTTTAACGATTGAATATGGAAATCATACCAGGACAGAAAAAGTGATTAAGTATTAGTTTCTATTATAACCTATATTTGCATGCACGAATTTGCAAATAACATGGCAATACAAAAGAAAAAATTACTACTAATAAATCCTCTAAACTCTGGTACCAAAGGACTAATAATACACAAACAAGTAATTTACCCACCTTTGGGTCTTGGCATAATTGCAACCCTAACTCCTGATAATTGGGAAGTGGAATTGCTTGATGAGAATTTTGATGAATTTGAATACCGTAAAGCTGATCTGGTAGCATTAACCGCTCTTACATCCAGTGTAACCAGGGCATATGAAATAGCTGCAACATATCGTGAAAAGGGAATACCCACAGTACTTGGTGGAATTCATGCTTCGATGATGCCTGAAGAGGCGAAAAACCTTGTTGACACAGTTGTTATTGGTGAAGTAGAAAGTGTTTGGAAAACACTAATTGAGGACTTTGAAAAAGGAGAGCTAAAAAAACAGTATTTGGGCAAATTATTGTCGATGGAAAATGCTATTCGACCCACAAGAAGTCTGTTCCATAAAGATTACAATTTCGCCAGTGTCCAAACAACTCGTGGTTGCCCAATGAGTTGTGATTTTTGCTCGGTGCATACATTCAATGGAAACTGTTACAGATTAAGGCCGGTTGAAGAAGTTCTGGATGAGCTTGAAACAATAGAACACAACATGGTTTATTTTGTTGATGATAACCTTATCGGATATGGGAAAAAATCGCAACAAAGAGCCATTGAATTATTTAAAGGAATTATTGATCGTGGAATAAAGATTGAATGGTTCTGTTCAGCATCCATGAACTTTGCTGATAATGAAGAAGTATTGGAATATGCATCCAAAAGTGGATGTAGAATGGTTCTTCTTGGAATCGAGTCGGAGCGTATTGACCAGCTACAAGACATGAATAAAAAGCTTAATGCTAAAATGGGCATCGATAGCTACGACAAGGTTTTCAGCACAATACACAAATATGGCATTGCAGTTATGGGAGCTTTTATTTACGGATTACCAACTGACACACCAGAGACCATGGCAGCGCGCACCGAATATATCAACAATGCATCAATTGATGCAGTACAGGCAACCATATTAACGCCTCTTCCCGGAACAGGTTTATTTAATCGTATGATTGAAGACAACAAAATTACTCTCAATAATTACCCCGAAGATTGGCAACATTATCATTTTGGCAAAGTAGTTTTTAAACATGAACTGATGGATCATGAAACCATTAGTAATGAAATTGCATTAAACTGGGATAAGCTTTATAACGAAAATACACTGAAAAAGAAATTCATCCGAACTCTAAAACAAACAAAAAGCCCCATTGCAGGTATCTGGTCCTATGGATCAAATCTTCAATATTATAATCTGGTTTTTGAACATGATGAAAGTAGGCCACATCTTGATTTAGTCGATATTTTTGGATTAAAGGAAATTGGCGAGAACCCTTTTATCAAGCAACAATTGTAATATGTTGGATAAGAAATATAAACTACTGCTCATCAACCCCCTTAGCACTAAACGATCTGGGTTAATTCTTGATCAGAAATCCATTTATCCACCAATGAGTCTGGCTATTATAGCTGCATTAACACCTGATAACTGGGAGATAGAACTACTCGATGAAAATTTTGACAGATTTCAGTATAAAGAAGCTGACTTGGTTGGACTAACGGCTTTAACCTCACAGGTTACACGGGCTTATGAAATTGCCCAAATCTACAAAAAGAAAAATATCCCGACGGTTATCGGAGGAATTCATGCTTCTGTAATGCCCGAAGAAGCAAAGAAGTTTGCTAATACAGTAGTTATTGGTGAGGCTGAAAGTGTTTGGAAAGATGTTATAAATGACTTTGAAAATAACAAGCTCAAGGAAATTTATAATGGAAACCTGCAGCCTATGGTAAACTCACCACAACCTCGTATCGACCTTTATAATCCGGGTTATGCATTCGGTAGCGTTCAAACTACACGAGGATGCCCAATGAGTTGTGATTTTTGCTCAGTTCATACTTTTAACGGAAAGCAATACCGTCCGCGCGAAGTAAAAGATGTAGTTGACGAATTTGAAAAAATACCCCAGGACAAAGTCTATTTTGTGGATGATAATTTTATAGGTTATTCAAAAAAATCAACCGAAAGAGTAAAGGATATATGTAAAGAAATTATCCGGCGGGGCATTAAAAAAGACTGGTTTTGTGCAGCTTCAATGAATATTGCCGACCATGACGAAGTATTACAACTGGCAGCCGAAGCAGGGTGCAGAATGATATTTCTGGGTATCGAATCGGAACTTATCGATCAGCTCGAATCGGCAAATAAAAAAATGAACATTAAAATAGGTATTGATAATTTTTCTAAAGTTTACGATAAAATCCATAAGTATGGTATTGCCGTACTTGGTGCATTTATTTACGGACTTGATACAGATACACCGGAAACTATAGAAAACAGGACAAAATATATTATTGATTCTAACATTGATGCAATGCAGGCAACAATACTCACACCATTGCCGGGAACCCCTCTGTTCGACCGCATGTTAGAAGAAGACAGGTTGATTTATAACGATTTCCCAGTAGATTGGTCACGTTACGATTTTGTTGAAGTTGTTTTTAAACCAAAGCTAATGTCGGCTGGGACCCTTACAAACTCAATTGATAAAGCATGGAAAATGCTTTATGATAATAAAAGGTTAAAAAGGAAATTCATTAACGCATTAAAATCAACCAAAAATCCTGTTTCAGCATCGTGGTCTTACAACTCAAACCTTCATTACCACAACCTTGTATTTGAAATGCAAAGTAACAAGATTGATTTTGATAATAAATAAAAAGATTTAGATTATGAGCAGTTCATTTTCCAGAACAGAATACAAATTAATGTCGGTTGAAACAGGGGCAATTTTTAACGACAAAGGCTGGACTCTCGATGCACCGGGTGAATCCAAACCATCATTAATTAGAGCAATATATAATGATAAGCAACTAATTCAAAAAGATGATTCGTTTGGAATTTACAAATTTTCGTCCTGGTTACCAATACACAAAACGTTACATGGTTCAAATGCTCCTGTTACTTTTAAAAGCAAAGGTTTAGCTGCTAGTTTGGGGCTTTCAAATCTATACATTACCTTTAGTGGATATTGGCCCGAACGCGGTATTGAAATGAAAACCTGCTCGTTTAAAGAAACTGAATCATATAGTGTTTGTGCTCGGATGGACAATAACGAGAAAAAAATACTGGTTGTAGCGTCTGCCGGAAATACTGCCCGCGCATTTGCACAGGTATGCTCCAACAATAAGATAAATCTGCTATTAAGTGTTCCGGAGGATAATTTGAATGCCCTTTGGTTTGACGCCCCTCTTAACGACTGTGTTAAACTAATTTCCAGTAAAAGTGGAGGCGATTATTTCGATGCAATTCATCTATCAAATATAGTATGCGAGCTTGATAATTATTTTGCAGAAGGTGGAGCTAAAAATGTTGCCCGCAGAGATGGAATGGGAACAACAATGTTATCAGCAACTACAAAAATTGGTGAGATACCTGAATACTATTTTCAGGCTATCGGCAGTGGTACCGGTGCAATAGCGGCATGGGAAGCAAACCTGCGACTGATTGAAGATGGTAGATTTGGCAATCGAAAGATGAAATTGATGGTTAGCCAGAATTACCCCTTCCACCCAATTTATGATGCATGGAAAGCTGATTCAAGATCATTACTTCCATTTGATGATATGGAAGCCCGTAAACAGGTTGAAATAATTGATGCAAAAGTATTATCAAACAGAAAGCCACCCTACTCAATTACCGGCGGATTATTTGATGCGATGAAAGATGCCGGTGGTGATGTATTACTTGCAACCAATGAAGAAGCAAGAGAAGCTGCACAGATATTCCTCCAAACCGAAGGTATTGATATCCATCCTGCCGCAGCAGTGGCAACAGCAACACTAATTGATGCAGTTAAAAACAAAGACGTTGAAACAGATAGTTTGATAATGTTAAACATTACCGGTGGTGGTGAAAAGAGATTTGAAAAAGAACACAAGTTACATTATCTGAAACCACAACTTGTATTTGATGTTAACCCTGATGAAGATGAAGTAAAAGAGCATGTAGGAAAACTAAAATGGTAGTTGTTTATTGAAAGACTATCACTAAGAAGAACTCTGCTTTTCCTTAAAAAATTGTAGCCAGCTATCGGCCATAGCCAGTGGCAACAGCAACGACCTTACCGGATGTTTGATTATTTCTTTTGATTTGGGTAATAATGAAATCATCTCAGGCAGCGCACTAAAGGCCAGTCCTATTGATTGATAAAACTTTCCCATACCTACTTTCATTAAAAATAATTTTACTTTGCTATTTCTTAATTCAACACTAATGGCAGAAAAACCAACAACCACAAACAACGCTCTTACCATCATTTCAATTCCGGCGTACATACCTTCCAACTGAAATAGCACAACCTCATCTTTATCATTTTTCCAAAACAATGCCGACAGGGCAACAATCAATATCAACTGAACCCAAAAAATAGGCTTTCGAAGCCTACGTAAGGCAAAACGATATCGGTATCCAATTACAAAAATATAGGCTGTTACAAATAAATAGCCATACTTCCCATCACTTACATTTAGCAGAAATAGGCCTAAGGGAATTGCAATAATGTGCACAAAAAGCATTGGAATTGATGTATGTTGATTGTCCTCTATTTTAAAAAAATCGTTTTTTGGAATGTGGTTTTCTTTGATGCCAACGCCACTGTATTCTTGACTAATTAAAACTGCTTTTCGTCCGGCATAATAACCCAAAGTAGCTGCTATTGTGCCCAGTAATGTATAAAACACAAGTAAAACCGTAAGAACCTGAACAGGTTCAGCCTCATCAATTCTTAATTGTTTTAATCCAAAATTTATGACGTTAATATAAACTTGTATCAAATCGTAACCATAAAAAACAATCATACTGAATATCTTATAAAACAGAGCACTCGATACACTAAAAATGCCGGCAATCAGATATCCAATAAAATTGCGTCCCAGTATCAAGATAACAAGTTCAATTAGTATTGCCTCTAACATTATTCCCATCATAGGACCCAGAATTATTGCTGATGGGGATACCGATTTCATAATTGCAGTAATTAGTCCTGCCCTAATAATTAGCCCCCTTTGAGGCCATAGTTGATAATAACCAATAAGTAATATTGTGCCAAAAAATGCAAGGGTGGATCCTGCCATGGGCAATCTGGCATTATGTAAAAAGCTACCTATTATTATTTCTAAAGATGCCCATAATCCGCCAACAACAGCAGCTTTAAGCCACAGGTCGCTTTCTTTATTATTATGTGATTTGGCCGATTCCATTAAGTAAGATCTTCTGGTGAATTCAGATTCTTAAACTGTGAAGATGAGCCAGGTAATTCATCAACACTTATGGCTTTAAAATTAACCTTCGAGAAGAGATTAATAAGCTTGTAATCATTAGATTTAATTGACTCCTCCAATGTAGGAAGTATATTAGAAGAGTAATACGATGCAAGAGGTTCGTAATAAGAATTTGCATGTTGAGGGACTACAATATCCCAATCCTGCCCAACCATCAAAACATGCCTTAATAATGCTGAATTAAGAAATGGAGTGTCGCATGATACAATAAGATTGTGGATAGACTTTGATTGTTTAAGACAACTTAATATTCCACCTATTGGACCAATACCATGAAATTCATCTTCGATAATTTGGTAGCCAAATTTTTTATATCCTTCAGGATTATTAGTACTTATCAGAATTGTATCGCAAATAGGCAGTAGTATATCTATTGAATACTTAACCAGCTCCTTACTGTTGTAAATACACAATCCCTTATCTTTCCCCATCCGCCGGCTAGCTCCTCCCGCAAGAATGATTCCGGTAACTGTTTGCTTATTCATAGGAGGAAATCGATAATAATTATCGTGGTGTACTATAGCTTACATCATCCATTAACGACTGAATAACATATTTCATACTTCCCAGTTCAAGAGCAACAAGATTGCCATATCCCACTCTATCGTTAAAATAAACCCCATTATCTAAATCAATGAATTTGTATGAAGAACTATTAACTGCCAGTTCAATAAATTCTAAATTTACGGGGACGTGTCCGTGAATAATTTTCTTATTTGGAATTTTATCCTGGTCTACCTTAAAATCTCTAATCCAAATCATTGCTCGCTTGTCAGAAAATGGATCTTCCACTTTAAAATTCAAACCTGCATGAACTATAATAAAATCATCAACTTCAATAAAATAGGATAGATTTCGCATCCAATTAATATACTTCTCATTTATATCTTTTGGTGATTCTGCATTGAAGCTTTCCATAGTTTGCAAGCCTCCATGCATCTCCCATTCTTTTTGAACCTTTGTTTTAGATCTAAACCCTAGAAATCCCCTATGTTTACTATCCTCTTCGTAGGCCTTAATACAATAATCCTCATGGTTACCCAACAATGCGGTAACGTTGTATTCATTATTTTCAAGATCCATTACATAATCAATAACTCCCTTACTATTCGGTCCACGATCGATATAGTCACCTAAAAATATTAAGTGATCATTCTTATTTGGTTTTATCTGATTTTCAATAAGAGTTGACAATGTGCGAACACATCCATGTATATCAGGGATTACCCACTTTTTTACCATATTAACTATTTAGCTTTTGCCTGATTTGCAACTTTGTCCATTAATGCTTTTATCTCGTCCGGATCACCTAGAAAATAATCTTTTACAAAATTAAGATCATCATCAAATTCAAATACATAGGGTACACCGGTTGGAATATTAAACCCAAGAATTTCTTCGCGACTCATATTTTTCAGGTGCATTACTAATGCTCTTAAACTATTGCCATGTGCTGTTACAAGCAGGTCATTATTTTCATGAAGAGCGGGCATAATTTCAGTTTCCCAATATGGCATTAGTCGCTCGATTACTTCTTTAAGCGACTCTGTCATTGGAAGTTCAGCAGCAGTCAAATCTGCATATCTGGCTTCAAATCTTGGATTTCTTTCATCATCGGTGGTTAATGGTTCAGGAGGTGTATCAAAACTTCTTCTCCAAAGTTGTACCATATCAGCACCATATTTCTCCGCTGTCTCTATTTTATTAAGACCCTGCAAAGTTCCGTAGTGTTTTTCATTCAAACGCCAGCTTTTTCTAACTTCAATCCACATGGAGTCCATTTCTTCCAGCATTAGCCAAAGCGTTTTTATTGCTCTGGTTAAATATGAAGTATATGCTAACTTAAAGTTGAAACCTTCATCCTTTAATATTTTCCCTGCCTTAATGGCTTCACTAATTCCTTGATCGGAAAGTTTTACGTCTTTCCATCCTGTAAATCTGTTTTCCTTATTCCAAACACTCTGTCCGTGACGTACAAGTACTAATCTTTTCATGCGTTATTATTTTTTATAGGTTACATGGAATACAACCTGTTTGACAACACTATCACCTCCTGTTGGTGATTATTCAATCATGGCTATTTCATATATCTTCATGTACTGGGATTATAAATTTTTAACAAAACTAACAAATAGTTGCCTATAATTCAGTCACTATAGTATTTTTGTTTAATAATGAATGTAAAATCTCCCTACATATTGAAGAAATTGTTTCCCGGATTGATTTGGGAGATTGAAACAGCAAAAAAAGAGATATTCCTAACATTTGATGATGGCCCCCATCCTGAGATAACACCCTGGTTATTAAATTGTCTGGACGAATATAATGCAAGAGCAACTTTTTTTTGCGTAGGCGAAAACGTTTGCAAATATCCTGACACATATAATACAATAATTAACAAGGGGCATATGGTTGGTAACCACAGCTACAACCACTTAAGTGGATGGAAAACTACTATTGATGAATATATTGAAAATATTGAAAAGGCGGGAGAATTAATTAAATCAAGACTGTTTCGCCCCCCCTATGGCCGTATTACACCATCACAAATAAAAATACTTAAGCATGATTTTAGGATAATAATGTGGTCGATTCTAACATATGATTATGATGTGAAGGTAAGTAAGGAACAGTGTTTAAAAAACTCTATTAAATCAACAAAACCAGGGTCAATTGTGGTATTTCATGATAGTGCAAAGTCATCCAAAAACTTACATTACACTCTTCCATTGTTTCTTGAGCACTTTACTAAAAAAGGGTTTTCGTTTAAGCCAATGCAATAATGATCACACAATCAGCCACAACTATTCACAATATTTCGCATCTTTGTATCCAATAAAAACAAATTGTGTGAGAAGGTTTTACTGGTATATTTTTATCGTTGTAATTGCGTTTATTACTTCCCAATGTGCAAATTCGATTAGTCCACCCCAAGGAGGCCCAAAAGATGTTCGACCACCGGAAGTTATTGAAACCACACCAAAAAATGGAAGTCCTAATTTTAAAGGTAATAAATTCACGGTTAGTTTTGATGAATTTGTTAAACTTGATAATGTTGAACAATCAGCATTAATTTCACCACCCATGAAAAAAGCACCTGACTTTAGGGTTAAGGGCAAAGCGGTTCAGGTTAAGTTTAATGAAGAACTTAAACCCAATACAACTTATTCAGTATATTTTGGAGATGCAATAGTTGATATTACCGAGAATAATCCAATAAGTAACTATACATACATTTTCTCAACTGGCGATTATGTTGACTCATTAAGTCTTTATGGGAATGTGAAAAATGCTTTTAACCTAACTCCTGTTGAAGGGGCATTTGTGATGTTATATAAGGATAATAATGATACAATTGCATTTGATTCGTTGCCGTATTTTGTGGTTCCATACTATTTAAGTAAGACAAATATTGAAGGAAAGTTTCAGTTTACAGGTTTATCAAATGATGACTTTCTGTTATTTTCATTATTGGATCAAAACAGCAATTTTATTTTTGATCAGCCAGGAGAACAAATTGCATTTTTGGATTCACTTATTCATCCATCATTTATTTCGATGCCCAATAAGGATACAATTAATGCGGATAGTATTGTAAATATTGAAATAGAATCTGACTCAATTTTAATAATAAAGGATTCAATAGCAAAAAGCATTGAAGATAAAATTATTGAAAAAAACAGTGTTGATTTATTTATGTTTTTAAGTCCTGATACCATCCAGAGAATATTAAAAGCTGAAGTTCTCGTGAAAAATAACATTAGATTTTCCTTTTCACAATCTGCAAAAAATGTGAATTTTGAAATTCTAAGTTATCCTATGAACGATTCATTGTTTGTTGAAGAATATTCAATTGATGAGGACACCTTAATATGGCATTTAAACAACCCTCCAATTGACTCTCTTGAGCTACTGCTTACACAATATAATGATACTCTGGGAACAATATATTTAAAACTTGACCCTGAAAAGAAAAGTGCCAGATTAAAGAAAAAAGACAAGGATGAGGAAAAGAAGGAATTTCTAACATGGAAATCAAATGTTGCAGCAAATAAGCTCGATATAAATAAACATCTGGAAATAATTTTTGGTCAACCACTGGTAAAATTTAATGATATCGATTCTTCATTATTAATAGCCGGATCTGACACAATTTGGAATCCTGAATTTTACTTTTCCGACAGCTTAAACATGAAAATTAATTTTCCATTTGATTTGCTTGAAGATACTAAATATCAGGTTTTTTTCCCTGACTCGGCATTTACAAGTTGGAATAATATACATACAGAAGCTATTGATATTAAATTTAGCACCCTACCACTTAAGGATTATGGAATTCTAACTTTTAATCTGCAACCCAACAAAAAGCAAAATTATATTTTCCAATTAATGAATGACAAGGAGAAAGTACTTAGGGAAGAATTATTTAATAAAGACACAATTATTACTTTTGAGTATTTGAAATCAGCAAATTATCTATTCAAAATTATATATGACAATAATAATAACGGTGTTTGGGATCCAGGAAATTATGGATTAAAAATTCAACCGGAAGGGGTGATTTACTATCTTAAAGAGGTAAAAGTAAGGGCAAATTGGGAAATCGAAGAGGATTGGGGATTCTAAAGTCCTGATAAATTAGAATTCATTACATCTATTCACGCAATCAATTATTTCAGTTAGTATTAAACTACGTAGAGCATAATATATCTTTTTGCCGTCACGTTTCGAAATAAGCACACCTTTATTTTTCAATATACTGAGATGATGAGATGCTGTAGCCTGCTCAATATCAAGAGCCTGATAGATATCTGTGACGCTTAATTTTTCACCTTTTGATAACAGGTCAATAATAGCAATGCGCATAGGATGTGAAATGGCACGCAGTTTACTTGCTGCAGTTTCGAGCTTATTTACGTCTATATCAATTCTATTCATCCTTGTTTTTTTTGCAAAATTAGAAAATATGATGCATAGAGTGCCAACAAATATATACATATATTGCTATATCTAAGATTTATATTAGTTCTAAATAAGAACTACAATACAAATAAATCCGTAAAGCTAAATTTTATGCCATCAAAAAGTCCCTTATCACTCAATTTCAATTCTGGTATAACGAGTAATGCCATAAAGGATAATGTCATATAAGGAGCTCGTAATTTTGAACCCATTTTGTGAACCTCATCATCTATAATTTGGTAACTGGTTGCTACTCTATATCCGTCACAGGTCGACATCAGTCCGGCAACCGGGAGTGGGATTACTTTTTTCTCGACATTATTAATCATCGAAATTCCACCTTCTTCTTTAATTACCAGATTAATTGCTTGTGTTATAGCCTCATCACTTGTGCCAACAGCAACAATATTATGGCTATCGTGGGCAACACTTGATGTGATGGCTCCACTTTTAAGATTAAAATTCTTAATAAATGCTATAGCCGGCTCAGCTTTTTCATATCTATTAAGAACTACTAATTTTAATATGTCGTTATCCACATCGCTAACTACATTATTATTGTCAACTTTAAAATCTTCCAACAAGAAACCCGTAATTAGCTGTCCATCTAAGGCTTCAATTACCTTTAACTTATTACCTTTAGGTTCTATCTTTAGCTGATCGGCAGTGATTGGTGCTGCATGAAAATTATTTGGCTGATCCTCAGGAACAGAATCTATATATGATGTTCCATTATCAGCCACCAAAACTCCATCAACATAAGTTTGCAATATTTTAAATTCATCAAGATTATTTACAACTATCATGTCAGCTGGGTCGTTAACCTGCAGTGTTCCCACCTCAAGACCATAGTGATCGATGGGATTTAATATCACACTACGGAGTACTTTCATTGGTTCGTATCCCTTTTTTATAGCTCTAATAATCATTTCATTAATATGCCCCTTTACTAGATCGTTAGGGTGTTTATCGTCGGAACAAAATAGAACTTTATCCGAATGATCTTGCATCAAATCAATTAATTCCTCAAAGTTTTTAGCAGCGCTCCCTTCACGAATCTGTATTTTCATCCCAAAAGAAATTTTGTCTAGGGCTTCCTTAATTGTAAAACACTCGTGATCGGTAGTAACACCAGCTTCTGCATATTTTTGGGCATCTTCACCTGTAACTCCAGGAGCGTGCCCATCAACGGGCTTATTGTATTTTTTGGCAATCTCTATCTTTCTCATTTCCCATGCATCCCGGTTTATAACTCCGGGGAAATTCATCATTTCACTTAGGTATTTTATCTCTTTCATACCAAGAAGTTCTTCCATTTCCTTTTCATGAAATTGGAAACCTGAAGTTTCGAAAGGTGTAGCCGGCACACATGCTGAAGCTCCAAAGTAAAACTTAAATGGAACCTTGTTACCATTGGCAATCATATATTTAACGCCATCAATTCCCAATACGTTGGCAATTTCGTGAGGGTCGGATACAGTTGCTACTGTTCCATGAACAACTGCAAGCTTAGCGAATTCAGAGGGTATAAGCATCGAACTCTCAATGTGAATATGCGAATCAATTAGCCCCGGAAGTATATAATGATCTTCCAAAACTTTTTCTTCAACAATTTTGGAAATGATGCCATTGTCAACATGAACGGTTCCCTTAAATATTTTCTCTGCTCTAAGATCAATTATATTGCCTGAGAGTTTATAAGTGTTTTTTGATTTCATTGTTTGAGATTTAGATTTTGCAAAGTTAGTAATTTACATTCTACACTCAAATTTATATACTTCCATCAAATTGGTTTCCGGTTTATACTAAATTAGGACTACAATTAATTTCTAAGAAACAGGTATTATTCTACTATTAAAAGTGGAGAGTACTTGTCCTCTTGAGCAAAGCGAAAGATCTCAATTTTGAGTTTAAAGATGCTTAACTGCTTTCAGCATGATAAAAATGCGTTACGGTTAGTTTTTTTCATATTCACTAAAAATATATATCTTCACACTCTAATTAACATAATCATTATAACTCTAATATTATTTATCATGACAGAAGCATCGATAGAAGCGTTAAATGGGATAAGGGACTTTTCTATGCTAAAGTGGTATGTAATACCATTACTTGCAATTGTACTATACATATATGTTAAAGAAATTAAAGATGGAAAAAAAACCGGGAATTTCGATGCAGTATTTGCCGGGCTAACGGTTTTTGGATTGGACTTTTTTAATGAAACCTGGAATGGTTGGATTCTAATTTTTACAAATCGCTCGGCTTTCTGGACTGCACCCGGAGATACTGCCTTACGCACTCTGGTTGGTTGGAATATTGAGATAATGTTTATGTTTCTCATAGCAGGAATTATATGGTATCATACACTTGAAGAAGACAAAAAGAAGAAAATACTGGGGCTTCCAAATCCACTTTTCTGGGCAATCGGATACTCAGCATTTAGCGTTTTTGTTGAATGGTTTTTAAACGATGGCAACCTCCTTATCTGGGAATACCCAATGTGGACTAATACCTTTTCAGGGATGATTCTTATTTTTCTTTTTGGATATCTTTATTTTTACCTGGGAGCATGGTTTGTTATTTCAAGAAAAACTATTAAAGATAAGATTATAACAATTCTGATAATCTATTCTGTTCCGGTTATAATGAATATCATTGGGTTTGGAATATTAAAATGGGTATATTAATTGGCTGAAACCCTTTAAAAAATATAATTCTTTGAAGATAAAATTAACAACTGGAAGAATAATCAGCACTAAAGTAAGCCCTCAGTTTATAAAATAAGTTCATCATACGAAAAAACAGGTACGAATCCTTTACCCTTCATAGTTTTCCTAAAATCACTATCCGACTCTGTGTTTGTGATTAAAACAAAATCACCTCCCCAGGCACCTAGAGATTTTACTGCCCCGGGATAGTCAGGGAAATATAAGGATTTGACGGTTGGCAGCTTAAGAATACCTGATATAATTGACTCATGCTCCATGAGCAACTCTTCAAACGTGGTAAGATCGTTTGCAACTATTATTTCTTTTGTGATGTTGGATATTGAATCAATCTCTAGTGACGAAAATTTGCAATTCTTTCTAAAATTAGAAATACTCTCAGCTGAATTTTGCTTTTTCCCGAGATAAACGAAATACAGGTTATCTTTAAAATCAGGCTCAAACTTCGCATCCCTGACTTTTATTTCATCACCAAAACGATGAAAAAGAATCGATTCAGAACTCCTTGCACAAGCAATATCGTATCCCGATCCTCCAAAGGTAAGATCTAAAAGCTTGTATGGATCAACATCGGCCCAATTTGCTATATTTGAAATAAGTGTTGAGCTTGTTCCAAAACCAAAATCAGGATTAAAATCAAGGTGGGTAACAATATCCAACCCAAAATTATCTTGCAAAAAATCTGGAGATAAACGTCTTACGACTAAAAGTATTTTTGCTAAATTTGAAGCTAAATCTATATTGTCAGTAACTATTAATTCAAGAGATGGTAAACTAAATTCTACTCTAAACCATAATCCACCCGGTTTATTAGCTTTCCAGCGAAGTAACTTATTATCAGTTTGGTTTACAGTTAACGACTGACCTTTATTGATTGGCAAAGCAAGCGATAGCGCTCCCTCCATCACAAGGTATTCCCCTGTTAGAAGAAGCTTTCCATTGGAACTCCATGTGTTAGGATTGCGGCTCAATTTTCTCGAAGGTTTTCAATAAACTTCTGAACTGCACCATAAGAAACTTTATGAATTACAAAATGCTCAACAGCCATATCTTTTTCATCTTTAGTAGCTTCTATATGATTTAGGATATTATACAGGTGCATTTTCATATGACCAATTTGAATGCCTTTTGTTACCAGAGATCGGATGGCTGCAAAATTATTTGCCAGTCCCACAGATGCAACAATCATCATAAGTTCCTTAGCAGAAGGATTTCCCAGCATTTCCAACGAATGTTTAGCTAATGGGTGAAGAGAAGTTAGGCCTCCTACTGTTCCCAAAGCAATGGGTATATTTAATTCGTATAAAAACTTTGTGCCAGATAAGGTTACCTTGGTCAGGCTTCTATATTTTCCATCGCGTGCTGCATATGCATGCCCTGCAGATTCAATGGCACGAAAGTCATTCCCGGTGGCAATCGCCACGGCATCCACACCATTAAAAATGCCCTTATTATGAGTAGCGGCACGATACACATCTATCTCGGCGATTTTTACTGCTGTTTCAAACTTATGCGCAAATTGCTCTCCTGTCATTTCTTTATAAACACCATCAAGATCTTTAAAATCGCACTCAACCCAGGCCTTTACCAAACAATTAGGTGTATAATTCGATAATATTGACATTATTATCTCGACCTCTTTTTCATCTTCTGAGAAAATTTTATGGGTTTTGAAAAAATCCTGAAGTGCACTGGCAAACTCTTCGAGGCATGAATTAATAAAATTAGCCCCCATTGAGTCTACAGTATCAAAAGTAACTTTGATTTGATAACTGTTTTCAATTTCTTCTGTAAAATCAATTAATTCGAAATCAATAATTCCACCACCCCTTTGATCCATATTTTTGGTAGTGTCTTTTGTGGCTCCTCTCAAGTAATATTTAAGTTCATCAAATACCTTAACAAGTTTTGCTTTTTCTCCACTCCACAAAAAATGTACCTGCCCAATTTTTTCAATATCAACAATTTCGGCTTTAAAACCTCCTCGTTCCGACCAGAATTTAGAACTGGAAGAGGCAGCAGCTACAACAGAACTTTCTTCGACTACTACCGGGACATGATAGGTACGACCGTTTACAACAACATTAGGGGCAACGCCATACGGGATATAATAATTTGATATTGTGTTTTCGCTAAACTCATCAAAAATCTTCTGCTGCGAATTATCGGTGTGCCAGAAGCTTTTTAATAGCTCCATCGCCTCCACCTGATTATCCATCAATTCGGAAACAATCTGCACTTTATCTTCTTTCAGAAGTTTTGAAAAACCTCTGATTAGATAATCACGTTTTCTTCTTCTTGGCATTTAACTCTTATTACCTACAATAATTCCAACTACCATTCATCAACAACCTTTTCAGGTTCCGGTTTCATCTTTTCCTCAAGATTACTACTCCAATTATTAACAAAATCCCTTATTTGTACCAGATACTGATCCCATCTGGGGTCGTACGCGGGATCATCCTTATCAAGCCATTTTTCGACAGGAATGTTGGTTTTCGATTTAAGTACTATTTCGTCAATAATATATCGATATCTATCGTCTTTCATTTCCACAGTAAAGGTATAGTTAATCATCCCACCTATATGCTTTACACTATCCCTATCCCAGTAATAAATTCTAAACCTGTGTCTTCCAACAATTTTTGCGGTCTCACGGTCTCTCACAGAAGTTACCCTCACTGGGTCTTTATAAGTTGCATTTAACCAATAAATACTCCTCTTAAATAACTCATACTTACTACTTTCCTCCTCAACAACTCCTTGAAATTTTACTTTATTGGTTTCTGTATCGACGGGAATAAATAATTCTTCTTTTACTTGTGCCGATAATTGAATCCCAACAAAAAGTAGCACAACTAACAATACATTTTTCATGACTAATACTTTTATGTAAAGATGAAGCAAAGTTAATGGAAAATATTAAGTGAAGATATTTCCAATTAAAGATTAAAGAAAAGGGTTTGATAGTTGCTAATGTTGTAGGAAATGGCCAGAAAAACTGCCAAATCAGCTCATCAACTAGAAAATTTGTATTTTTGAATAAAATTAAAAATAAGTGATTGATTCAAATCAAATATTATTTTATTTATCATCGAATAAAGATAGATTAGAAAAAGAATACCATTTGGTAAAAATTGGTTTATTCGGTTCTATTGCTAGAGGAGAACAAAATAACAAAAGTGATATCGACATAATTGTTGAATTCGAGGAAAATACACCTGATTTATATAGTATAAAACAAAGACTTAAAGAGGAAATACAAAAAAGGTTCAATACACCTGTTGACATCTGTAGAGAGAAATATATTAAACCTATATTTAAAGAGCAAATCCTTTCAGAAGTTAAATATGCATAGAATATCACATAGAGACTTTAGTTGCATTCAGAATATTCTTGAATCCATAAACAAGATTCAAGAATATTCTAACAAATTTGAAAATGCAGATGAGTTCTTTGATAATACTATTTCTTTCGACGCATCAATGATGAACTTTATTGTGATTGGAGAAATGGTTGATAAGCTATCATCTGACTTTTTAAAGAAAACGGAAAATGATATAAACTGGTTTAAGGTTAAGGGTTTTAGAAATATTATTGCTCACAATTATTTCGGAATTGATGCTGAAGAAGTTTGGCAAATAATTCAAGATGGGCTTAAAGACTTGAAATTTAACCTTGAAAAAGAAATAAATTAAAGCCTCAGCTTAAAACAATACCTCATACTTTAGAGCTTCGGCAATAGCGTCTACGAAACTTATTTCTTAATTTTAAGCTAAAACAAACCTAAAAATATTGATATTACCAAATCCGGCTCATGATTATTTCATTGTTTCCTATACAGTACCTCAAGTCATAAAAGAGGCATATTTATTGATAAACAGCGTTAATGGGCAATTTGTTCAAAGAATTGAATTAAATAGACCCCAGGATGAATTTGTAGTAAATACTGAGAATGTGAAGACAGGGAGTTACGTAGTTTCACTCATTGTAAATGGGAGATCTCTAGAAACTGCTAAAGTCATTATTATAAAATAAATTAGGTAATTTTATCCTTGTTTAAATGTACATTAGTATCAATAACCTTATATAAAAAATGAAAACAATAGTCATATTCTTTTCAATTATTTTTACATTCTCTGTTTTTGCACAGGATAGTTTGTGGCCAATTGTTTATGAAAATAATATTGTTCATGAAATAATTAAACCATACGACAATGGTTTGTTGATAGTTGGTGTTGATTGTGTATTATCTGGAGAGGGGTATGGCATGATAAAGAAAACAGATATTAACGGTGTAACACTTTGGCAGATAAATGTTGACTATAAGCCCACATGGAGTGGTACACATGTTAATGCCATTAGCCAAACCAATGATGGTGGTTACATTGCATCGGGGTTTACTCGGATGTTTGGAAATGGGAGGCCATTTATTATAAAGTTCAATACTTGTTTTGAGAAAGAGTGGAGCAAGGTTTTTATCTTCAATGATACTGTCAGGTCTGCTAAAGAAATATATCAGTTGGAAAGTGGGAACTACCTAATGCGCGTTACTAGTGAATCATTGGAAAAGAGCGATTGGGTATATAAGCTATCGCCAATGGGTAACATAATATGGCAGAAATACTATGCCGATGATTGGGAGCCGGGTCCTTGGAGCAACGAACGGACACGTGCTTTTGTTCCTGACAATAACGGGGACTTTATAATCTCAGGTGAGTACTACATTGCACAACCAGGTTATGATACAAATAGCAGATGGTTAAGGCCAATGTTTATTAAAATTGATACTGCCGGTAACGAATTGTGGCACATGGTTTATGGCCTTGATGATTTTTATATTGGTTTAACAATGGGCACAACTACCGCAAGCAATGGCATAATTTATTCAACAGGTTATTATGATGGGTACAATACACCCGGCAGACCACCCGCAGTATATAAAATTGATGCTACCGGTGACACACTTTTATATACTTGGTTGCACAACCAAAATGACAGTACAGTATTTGGAAGGGCAAATGATATAAGTGTTATGAACGATACTGCCCTATTTGTTATTGCAGGGTGGTACAATTATGTCGATACATCGTATTTTGCTTTTAAGCTTGATACTTCCCTTAATGTAAAAAAGAGGGCAGTATTAAAAAGGCATCAATCATATTTTCCGGGCAGATCGTTGATAACATCAGATAACAATTATGTTGCGGTGTCCTATATGTTTAATGAGGAGAATACAAGTTTTGACATGCACCTCTGGAAGCTTAACAGCAACCTTGAGTTCGACACATTATATACCCAACCTTTTAACTATGATAGCCTATGCCCGTACCAGATAGTTTCTGATACAATTGAGTTGGATACTACCACCGTAAACCTTGATGAACTTGCCAAAAACATTGTTCCAATGAGCATTTATCCCAACCCTGCAAAAAACAATGTTAGGTTGGAAATAAATATTGTAAAGATGAAAGTACGGAAGTTGGTAGTTTTAAACCTACAGGGGCAACAGGTTTATAATGCAACCATATCACCCGGCAGGGCAAACCATAATATTGATGTTAGTAGCTGGGAAGATGGGTTATATGTGTTTAGGTTATCGGAGAATAATACTTTGTTGCAAACTGAAAAGGTGCTGGTGGTTAAGTAGGTTAATTTGATTTACTATAGTTTTACGTATTATACAATAATGACAGTTGTATTGCATGTACCTATGCCCGTAATATAGTACAGGAATATGACAACCTTGCTTATACCGAACCCATTTCTTATACTAATCTTGAAAAATCAGCAGTTAATGTGGAAACATTAATCCATATTCAAAACTCAGAATTTATTATATCTTACTACAAGTCATCCAAACTGGAAACTAATATAGCCCTTCCCTCCCACTCCCAACTTAGTATTATTCTAAATAGGAAATAACCAAAACACACATGCAATTCTTTGCTATATTTGTGGTCAATTTAAAATAACGAGTTTAAATTTTAACGTTTAAATCATTAATATTATGAGTGTTATGTATTCTTCAATCACCAAAAAGATATGGATGTCGTTGATGGGTTTATTCCTAATGACATTTTTGGTGGTTCACTTGGGCATTAATTTATTGCTCTTGTTCGATCCCACTCGGGAATTGTTCAATATAGTTGCCCATTTTATGGGAACAAATCCCATTATTCAAATTTTTCAATGGGTGCTTTTTGCAGGATTTGGCATTCATATTGTACTAGGCATAACCCTACAAATTCAAAATTGGATTGCCCGTCCAAAGGGATATAAAGTAAAGGCATCATCTGAGGATTCTTTCTTCTCGAAGTACATGATACACACCGGGGTAATAATTATGATATTCCTGGGTATTCATTTTGCAAATTTCTTTTTTAAGGCAAAAATATTTCATAGCATTCCTGAGTTTGTTTTCAATGGTGTTCATACCGGAATGGAAGACATGGGTATTCTAGTAATGGAATTATTTAAGCTCCCCGAATACGTAGTCGGATACATTATCGCTCTACTCATCCTTGGTTTCCATCTCGATCATGCCTTTCAATCGGCATTCCAATCATTGGGATTAAATCATAAGAAATACACACCTTTCATCAAAGGTTTAGGACATATTTATTCAATTGTTATCACTCTTGGATATATCATTATTCCTCTGTTTATTTACTTTACAAAATAGAAGATATGACAAAACTAGATTCGAAAATTCCAGCAGGCCCATTGGCCGATAAATGGACAAATTATAAAGCACACCAAAATCTTGTTAACCCTGCCAATAAACGTAAAATCGACGTTATCGTAGTTGGAACAGGTTTAGCAGGTGGTGCAGCAGCAGCAAGTCTTTCAGAACTTGGATTCAATGTAAAGGTTTTCTGTATTCAGGATAGCCCTCGCCGAGCACATAGTATAGCCGCTCAGGGCGGAATAAATGCTGCCAAAAATTATCCCAACGATGGTGATAGCGTTTACCGATTATTTTACGATACCGTAAAAGGTGGCGACTACCGTGCCCGTGAAGCTAATGTTTACCGACTTGCCGAAGTGAGTAACAATATTATCGACCAATGTGTTGCACAAGGAGTGCCATTTGCACGTGAATATGGTGGATTACTTGATAATCGTTCCTTTGGAGGTGCACTTGTATCACGTACTTTTTACGCTCGTGGACAAACTGGCCAGCAATTACTACTTGGTGCTTACAGTGCTTTGAGTAAAGAAATAAATAAGGGATCTGTAAAAATGTACACCCGTCGTGAGATGATGGATATTGTTAAAATAGATGGCATAGCAAGGGGGATAATTGTTAGAGACCTTGTAACCGGAAAACTTGAACGTCATGGTGCTCATGCAGTTCTGTTGGCAACAGGAGGTTATGGTAATGTGTTTTACCTATCAACCAATGCAATGACTTCTAACGGAAGTGCAGCATGGAAAGCTTACAAACGAGGTGCATTTTTTGGAGATCCTAGTTTTGTGCAAATTCATCCAACTTGTATTCCTGTTCATGGTGACTACCAAAGTAAACTTACTCTTATGAGCGAAAGTTTACGTAACGATGGTAGAATCTGGGTTCCCAGGAAAAAGGAAGATGCCGAAGCCATCCAAAAGGGAAATTTGTCACCAGTAAAAATACCTGAAGAAGATAGGGATTATTATCTTGAAAGAAGATATCCTGCCTTTGGGAACTTAGTTCCTCGTGATGTTGCATCGCGAGCGGCAAAAGAGCGTTGCGATGAAGGTTATGGTGTTGGCAACACAGGTCTTGCTGTTTATCTTGATTTTAAAGATGCAATAAATCGTTTGGGTAAACATGTTATTGAAGCACGTTACGGGAATCTTTTCCAGATGTATGAAAAGATTGTAGATGAAAATCCTTATGAAACTCCAATGATGATATACCCTGCTATACATTATACTATGGGTGGTATTTGGGTTGATTATGAACTACAGAGTACAGTTCCCGGCCTGTTTGTTGGGGGTGAGGCAAATTTCTCCGATCACGGAGCTAACCGTCTTGGGGCATCTGCATTAATGCAAGGATTGTCCGATGGTTACTTTGTTCTTCCTTATACAATGCAAAATTATCTTGCTGACCAGATTGGGGTTCCTCATTTTTCAACCGACACTCCTGAATTTAACGAAACCGAAAAAGATGTGCAAAGTACAATCGACAAACTTTTTGCTGTAAAAGGAAATAAAAGTGTTGACACTTTCCACAAAAAACTTGGTTTAATTATGTGGGATTTCGTTGGAATGGCTCGAAACAAAGAAGGTCTTGAAAAAGCAATAGTTGAAATAAAAATGTTACGTAAGGAGTTTTGGCAAAACGTAAGTGTTCCTGGTGATAAAACCGGAATGAATGTGGAACTTGAGAAAGCTCTAAGGGTTGCTGATTTTCTGGAACTTGGTGAACTAATGGCTCGCGATGCGTTGCATCGTAATGAGTCGTGCGGTGGCCACTTCCGTGATGAATATAAAACCGAAGAAGGTGAAGCTTTGCGTGATGATAAAAATTTCATGTTTGTTTCAGCCTGGGAATATACAGGCACTGATGAAGAGCCAATTCTACACAAAGAACCACTTGTTTACGAAAACATTGAGGTAAAACAACGTAACTACAAAACAGCTTAATTTAAACAAAGTAAAAAACGGAACAATGGATCTAAAATTAAAAATATGGAGGCAAACCGGTCCGGATGCCGAAGGTAAATTTATACATTACCCCGTTCATAATATATCAAAAGATGCATCATTTTTAGAAATGATGGATATCCTAAACGAAGAATTAGTTGCAAATGGCGAAGAGCCTGTTGCATTCGATCACGATTGCCGCGAAGGTATTTGTGGAATGTGTAGCTTATATATTAACTGTCATCCACATGGCCCTGATGATTCAATCACCACCTGCCAGCTTCATATGCGTAAATTTAAAGATGGTGAAACTATTGTTATTGAGCCATGGCGCGCAAAACCATTCCCAATTATAAAGGATCTTATGGTTGATCGCTCAGCATTCGATTTGATTATTCAGGCTGGTGGTTATGTTTCGATAAATACAGGAGGTGTGCCCGATGCAAATGCAATTCCAATAAAAAAGGAGAATGCAGATTTGGCAATGGATGCCGCAGCATGTATTGGATGTGGAGCATGTGTTGCGGCATGTAAAAATGCATCTGCAATGCTATTTGTTTCGGCCAAGGTTAGTCAATTTGCTCTTCTTCCACAGGGTAAAGTGGAAGCAAAAAGACGTGTTGAAAGCATGGTTGCTATTATGGATGATCTTGGTTTTGGTAATTGCACTAATACTTATGCTTGCGAAGCTGAATGTCCGAAAGACATTAGTGTGGCTAACATTGCAAGGATGAATCGAGAGTTTTTTGTCGCAAAAATATCGTAGGTAGAGATTGAATTTGATCAAAATATTATCTAAGAAATTAGATATTTTAGAGGTGGTATCCTAACAAGTTATCACCTCTTTTATGTTATTAACTATTAAAAATGGAGTCTGAAAAATTAATAATTTCATTACTTTTGAAATCAATAATCAAAACCAATGCAATTCAATTCTATCATTGGTCAGAAAGTTCTGATCAATAAACTGATATCCGGTTATAACGACAACCGTGTAGCTCATACTCAATTGTTTTTGGGTAATGAAGGCACAGGAGCTTTACCTATTGCGATAGCTTATGCACAGTTTTTGGTTTGCCCAAGAAAAACGGATAATGATAGTTGTGGGCAATGTGCATCATGTAAAAAGTTTGAAAAATACGCACACCCTGATCTGCATTTTTATTTTCCAACAGCTACCAACCAGTCTGTAAAAAAGGATCCCAAATCAAGTTTATTCTTAGCTGATTGGCGTTCACATTTAACTGATAGTAATGCATACATCACACTTAATAGTTGGTACGAACATATGGGTATTGGAAATAAGCAGGGATATATCCGTAAAGATGATGCCAATGAAATTATTACAAAAGTTTCGCTAAAAGCCTACGAAGGAAGTTATAAGATAGTGATAATATGGATGGTTGATAAAATGAATGAATCGGCATCAAATAAGCTGTTAAAAACCCTTGAAGAGCCTCCAAATAATACTATTCTAATATTAATTGGCGAAAAATACGAACAGCTAATACCAACTGTTAGATCACGGGCACAACTTGTAAAAATTCCCAGATTATCCAATGAAGATATAAGTAGCCAGTTAATTAACAAAGGTGTTAGTGAGTCAGAATCAGAAGACATTGCACTACTCTCAAACGGAAATTGGAATCTTGCCTTGGAGATTAAAGAAAATGCAATTGAAACCCAAGCCAATTTTTTAAATTTCAGGAAATGGTTACGTTTATGTTTTCAGCCTAAGAATTATACTGAATTGTTGAGATTCAATCAGGAAATGGCCAAGGTTGGACGTGAAAAACAAAAGAGTTTTCTAAATTATGGACTGGAAGTAATTCATAATTCTATCTTACAAAATAATAATCACGGAAAAATAGTAAAAAAGGCTGGCGATGAATTAGATTTTACTCAAAAATTTGCCCAATTTATTAATGAAGCCAACCAAAAAGAATTATATACCACCTTTAATCAGGCAATTTATCACATAGAACGAAATGCGAATGCCGGCATATTATTTTCCGATTTAAGCTTCCAAATTGTAGACCTAATTGCAAAAGGAAGAAGTTATGCAATTAGTAGTTAGTATCTCATAATAATTAATAATAGAAAAATCAAAACTGAAACGTGATTAAAAGATTTCAAGAATACATTCGACAAAATGGCCTAATTAATAACGGCGATGAAGTTTTACTAGCTATTAGTGGAGGAATCGACTCAATTGTTATGCTAGATTTGTTTGACAAGGCTCGAATGAAATTTGCCATTTCACACTGCAATTTTAAGTTGAGAATGTTTGATTCAGATGATGATGAAATGTTTGTCAGGCAATTGGCACATAAATACAATGTTGATGTGTTTGTAAATTGGTGTAATACTAAAGATTACGCAAAAACCAACAAACTATCTATACAAGAAGCTGCACGTGATCTTAGGTATGCATGGTTTAATCAGGTATGTGCACATAATAGTTACTCAAAAATTGCTATTGCTCACCATCTGGATGATAAAATAGAAACTTTTTTTATTAACCTTTTTCGCGGAGCAGGATTAAAGGGACTTAAAAGTATTCCTGTAAGACGTCAGAATATTATTAGGCCTTTAATGTTTGCAACCCGTAAAGAGATAGAGGAATACGCAAAAGAACATATGCTCGTATATCGTGAAGATGCCTCCAACAAAACAGATAATTATCTACGGAATAAAATTCGCCATCATCTTATACCAATGATGGAAGAAATGTCATCGGGAGCAAGCAACTCCATCATAAAAAGTATTGAAAATTTAGTTGATACAGATTTATTACTTGATTCTATAAAAAATGAAAAGCTTCAACAACTCTTTACTACCGACGATAATGGAACAAAAAAAGTTTCAATAATTGAACTCAAAAAGCTGTCTCCTTATAAAGTTTGGATGTACCAACTACTTAGTGAATTTGGATTTACACGACCAGTAACCGACTCCATTTGTCAATCACTGGAGGAAGGAAATTATACCGGGCTGCGATTCAATTCATCCGATTTTGAACTGTTAATTGATCGTGATAAATTATTATTGAGGGAAGTAATTAAAGAAACATCATCAAAAACCCATGAAATCCCAAAGGATATACCTTATATCACAAAACCTCTAAAAATAAATTTTGAGATCCAAAAAAACTCTGCTAAATTTATCTTTAGTGACAAAAAAACAATGGCCTTTTTCGATAACGATAGTTTAACATTTCCGTTATTAATGCGTAAATGGCAAACTGGCGATAGAATGATCCCATTTGGAATGAGTGGCAGCAAATTAGTTAGCGACATATTGATTGACAGTAAAGTTGACTCTTTTGAAAAAGAGAATGTTTATGTTATTCTTTCGGGAGTTAAAATAATATGGCTGGTTGGTTATCGATCTTCTAATGAGTTTCAAGTATCAAAATCAACCACAAAAATCATCAGCATGGAACTCATTAGCAGTAAGTCAGGATTTGATCTTGAACTATTTCAGTAATCCTGAATGTAAAACACCAATTCTTTCCGGAAATCAAAAAGCAACATTTCTTCTTTATAGGATGTCAGAAAGGCATGCAACAATAATTAACTAATTTTGCAGATTATTTTTAAGACAGATAAATATGTACCGTAGTTTAACCATAGTTTCATTTATACTTATATTTACATCTAGTATAATTGCTCAGATTCTTGAACCTGTAAGCTGGAAGTTTTCATCAAACAAAACAGGAGAACAGGAATATGAACTAGTTTTTAAAGCTGATATTGATCTTCATTGGCATTTATATTCACAGGATATACCAATGTCGCCACCTGCAACTCGATTTACATTCGCCGAAAATTCAAATTATAAACTTATCGGAGATGTTATTGAGGAAAGTAGGGTTATTGAAGAATATGATCCTAATTTTGAAATGGAGCTAAAGTATTTTGCCCATGAAGCCATCTTTAAGCAAAAGGTGCAACTTACAGGTAAAGGAGCTAAAGTAACCGGAGCAGTTGAGTTTATGTCGTGCGACGATACAAAATGCTTACCTCCCACTGAAGTTGATTTTAACTTTACACTTGGTACACCTACTGTGGCTGAAGGAAAAGTTTCGCAAATTCTGGAACCAGTACAATGGGATATTAAAGCAACTAAAATTGATGCAAATACAATTGAATTATTTTTTAATGCAACCATTGATGAAGGTTACCACCTTTATTCACTTATAATTCCAGAAAACGGTCCACTTCCAACAGTATTTACTTTTGAGGGATCAGAACTACTTAATACATCGGGAAATGTAATTGAAGTTATACTTCCCATTGAAGAATACGACGATGTATTTGAAATGGACATCAAATTTTTTGAGGGCAAGGCATCTTTCAAACAAGTTTTTAAGATTAAATCTGATAGCGATGTAATTCCAATAGTTGGTGAAATTGCTTACATGGTTTGCAACGAAGTTGGTTGTGTTGCTTTATACGAAGATTTTGAAGTAGCTTATAATGTTATAACAGGTAGTTTGATTAAGGAAACCAAAGCTATTGCTGAAGTTACATCCTATGATAACGGCGAAATGACTGGCAAAAAAGCATCTTTCTGGGGATTTTTCCTGCTTTCTTTCCTTGGAGGTTTAGCAGCAATACTTACTCCATGTGTTTTTCCTATGATACCTATGACTGTATCCTTTTTTATGAAAGACGGAGAAGACAAAGCAAAAGGGAAAATGCAAGCTATTATTTATGGCCTAAGTATTATTGCTATCTACGTTTTTATAGGATCTGTTCTTGCAGTTGTTGCTGGACCCGATATTGCAAATTGGCTTAGTACTCACTGGTTACCAAACATACTTTTCTTTGTAATATTTGTGGTTTTTGCTGCATCCTTTTTTGGGATGTTCGAAATTACTCTTCCTTCATGGATGATAAATAAGTCGGATCAAACTGCTGATAAAGGTGGCTTTTTAGGACCTGTATTTATGGCTCTTACTTTGGTATTGGTGTCGTTTAGTTGCACTGGCCCTATTGTGGGCACAATATTGGTTGAATCAGCCGGAGGACAAGTTTTAAAGCCCATAATTGGCATGTTGGGATTTTCACTGGCATTTGCATTACCATTTACATTATTCGCATTTTTCCCAACTTTGCTACAAGGGCTACCGAAGTCAGGTGGTTGGTTAAACTCAGTAAAGGTAGTATTGGGATTTCTCGAACTTGCCTTAGGTTTAAAATTCCTCAGTATCGCTGATCAAACATATCATTGGGGAATCCTTGACAGAGAAGTATATCTTGCATCATGGATAGTAATTTTCTTTTTATTGGGTATGTATTTATTGGGCAAAATCAAATTTGCTCATGATTCAGATATTCCATTCGTTTCTGTTCCACGACTGATGCTGGCGGTGATCGTATTTACCTTTGTTGCATATCTGATTCCGGGAATGGTAGGAGCTCCATTAAAGGCGCTTTCTGGATATTTGCCACCACAAACAACACATGACTTTGATCTTAATACTGTGATAAGAGAAAATGTTAAAGCATATGCAATTAAATCCAGTTCAGGCGATAAGAAAGAGCTTTGTGAAACTCCAAAATATGGTGAATTCCTTCACTTGCCACATGGCCTTGAAGGATATTTTGATTATGATCAGGCATTAGCCTGTGCAAAAGCTCAAAACAAACCATTATTTATTGACTTCACAGGACATGGTTGCGTAAACTGTCGTGAGATGGAGTCAAACGTATGGGCCGATCCTAAGGTGCTAAGCTTGTTGAGTAACAACTATATTGTTACTGCTCTTTATGTTGATGACAAAACAACCATGCCCGAAGCCGACTGGTATATTAGCGACTATGATGGTAAGCAAAAGAAAACTATTGGGAAAAAATATGCAGATCGTCAAAAGGCAATGTTTGGTGTAAATGCACAGCCGTTTTACGTATTATTAAGTCCTGATGGGGAACTACTTACTCAGCCACGAGCTTACGATCTTGATATTAACGCTTTTGTTACGTTTTTGAAGACAGGGTTGGAGAATTTCAAAAATAAGAAGTAGATTCAAACTTCTTATTTTACTCTATTCTCTCAATATCTGCGCCAAGCATACAAAGTCGCTTATCAATGTTTTGATAACCCCTATCGATTTGTTCAATATTCTCGATAATACTTGTGCCTTGAGCCGACAATGCGGCTGTTAATAATGCAACCCCTGCTCTAATATCAGGTGAACTCATTTTTATACCCCTTAGCGGATACTTATGATTTAAGCCAATTACAGTTGCGCGATGTGGATCACATAATATTATCTGTGCTCCCATGTCTATAAGCTTATCGACAAAGAACAACCGACTCTCAAACATTTTCTGATGTACAAGCACACTGCCTTCGGCGTGGATGGCTGTAACAAGAACTATACTAATTAAGTCAGGCGTAAAACCAGGCCAAGGAGCATCAGCGATATTCATTATCGATCCATCAATGAAGGTTTCTATTGCATAATTTTCGTATTTGGGCACGAGAATATCATTACCTTTTTGGAACACATCAATTCCAAGCCTTGAAAAAACATCTGGAATTAACCCAAGGTCTGCCAATTTAACATTCTTGATTAGTATTTCAGATTGAGTCATGGCAGCTAATCCAATAAAGCTACCCACTTCAATCATATCAGCTAACATTGTATGTTCGGTTCCGTTTAAACTGGTTACCCCTTCAATTGTTAGAAGATTTGAACCTATTCCCGAAATCCTTGCTCCCATCCTAACCAGCATTTTACTAAGCTGGACAACATAGGGCTCACATGCTGCATTAAATATTGTTGTTGTGCCCGTGGCCATAACAGCAGCCATAAGTATGTTAGCAGTACCGGTTACTGAGGCTTCTTCAAGTAGCATATAATTGCCCACAAGATTTTTGGCAGAAACGATATAACTTTTCTTATCGGCGTTATATGTAAAATCAACTCCAAGTTTTTGCAAACCGATAAAATGGGTATCAAGCCTTCGCCTGCCTATTTTATCTCCTCCAGGCTGCGGGAGGAATCCTTTTCCAAATCGTGCCAGTAAAGGGCCCAAAATCATAACACTACCTCTAATGCTGGTTGCTTTTTGATAAAAGTCATCCGTTTCAAGATAGCCGAGATTAATATTGGATGCCTTAAACTTATATTGGTTTTCACTAAGTTTATCAACCTCGACCCCAAGTCCTACCAATAGGTCTATTAGCTTATTAACATCTCTAATGTTTGGAACATTGTTGATTACCACATTGTCTTCGGTAAGAAGTACAGCACAAATAATTTGCAAAGCTTCATTTTTTGCTCCTTGAGGTATTATTTCACCGTTAAGTGATTTACCCCCGATTATTCTAAAAGCTCCCATTTTTACTAATTTAGATATAGTAAATAAACGAAAAAACAACCACTTTATGGTTGTTTTTTACAATTTTTTTCTGGAATAAATTATCAGCAAAATTGCCGGTTAATTTACAGAATAGCACAATTTATATTTGGATCAAGGAATGACTATCTTGGCTTTTGTGGGTAGTTGGTCTTTCTCTTTTTCCCATAATTATCCTTACCGTATTTTTGACCTCCTTTTGTAGGTGCCTTTTTTTTGACATTCTTAGGTCGTTGAATTACTTCGCTAATGGCAATTAGCTGAACGCCTTCGGGTAAAATTAGTTGCCCGCCTGATAATTCACTTAGATGTTTTGCAATTGTTAAATCATTTACCGATTCTCTATTCCATCTCAAATATGATTTCTTCAGTTGATTGGCAATTGCCAATATTAATGCCTGCTTTTCCTCACCTTCTTCATATTCTTTAGCTTTTTCAATAATATTTATTATATGCTTACCATAATGTCTAAGCACAATATTTTTATCACTATAAGCCAATTGTTCAGGTTTCTTATTTAATTCATCAGGTGAAGGAGGTGGATATGGGCTATCTACTTCAAGCTTAAATTTAGAAATTATATATAAATGATCCCAAAGAACATGGTGAAAATCAAGCGTGTCTTTTATTGTTGGATTCATTTGTCCCATTGAAATAATGATAGCATGCGCTGTTTTTGTTCTTTTTTCTCTATCTTCAATAGTTATCGCATAATCAACCATTTTTTGAATATTCCTACCATATTCAGGAATAATTAAATGATCACGAACAGTATTATATTCCATCAGTTAAAGTTTGTGTTTAAGACCTCTACGGTCGGGATAGTAATTTATTTTGCAAAAGTAATTAAAAATTCAAATAAATATAAGGATGAATTTAATTCTTACAAAACATCCACATGAAAAAAAATTAACTTTTCTATTTCTTAAATAAATACCTTGTAATAAATATGCCATTACTATTATTTTCATTTCCTGAATAAACTCCGGAAGTTACATCATATAATTCCCATCCTTCGGCACTTAATTCCTGTATTTTGGAAGTTATACTTAAATCATTTTCTCTAATATTACTAAAGTTAATACCGGCAACACTAAAGAAATTTTTCATTTTAGTTTCTTCCATTTTCCCTTTATCATCAATGGAAATCATTCTAGATCTACCAAGTCCACCAGGAACCACCGATTCAACAGCCGTAATCTGTAACCACTTTGATTGCTTTTTATCATCACTTTGTTTAAATCCGTAAAATCCAATAATGCTAATAAACATAATAGCGATTGTAATTTTGTAATATACATTTTTATTCATGTTAAATATTTTTAATTATTACTTAGTTCCGGTTTGCAACATAAAACGAAACAAGATTGTAAATATCACATAACTTTCTGGATATTAAATTGCAATTTAACTTAAATTGACAGATAACACTCAATACCACATATATTATAATACAAACTGAAACTTTATTCACAATTATTTGTTTACAAATTTGGTTGTTCGGGAAATAGTTTCTATTTTTGCAGCCCGATTTTAAGGCGTATAAGTAAACTGCTTAAGAAACAATAAGATAGATGAATACATTGAGTTATAAAACAATTAGTGCAAACCCTAGCACCGTATCTAAGGAATGGGTGTTGATTGATGCTGAGAATGAAATACTTGGAAGAATGGCATCGAAGGTTGCTGTACTTCTTCGTGGAAAACACAAGCCAAACTACACACCACATGTTGATTGTGGCGATAACGTTATAATTATTAACGCTGAAAAGATTAGGCTTACAGGAAAAAAATGGGATGCTAAAGAGTATATTCGCCATAGTGGATATCCAGGTGGTCAAAGATCTCTTACAGCAAAAGAATTAATGGCGAAAAAACCAACCGACATGGTTGAAAAAGCTATTAAGGGAATGCTTCCAAAGAATAAACTTGGAGCAGACCTTTACCGTAACTTATTTGTTTATGCAGGTCCTGATCATAATCAGGAAGCGCAAAAACCAAAGAAAATAAATTTAAATACAATCAGATAATATACCATGGAAGTAGTTAATGCATTAGGCAGAAGAAAAACTGCAGTAGCCAGGGTTTATCTTCAGGATGGCAGTGGAAAAATCACTATTAATAATCGTGATTATAAAGAGTTTTTTCCAACAGCGATCCTACATTATGTTGTAGAACAGCCTTTACAACTTACTGATAATTTAGGCAAATACGACATAAAAGTCAACCTTAAGGGTGGTGGCATAACAGGTCAGGCAGAAGCATTGCGTTTAGGAATTTCACGCGCTCTTGTTAAAATCGACCCAGAATACCGTCCAATACTTAAAGAAAAAGGTTTGATGAAGAGAGACCCACGTATGGTTGAACGCAAAAAACCTGGACAACCTAAGGCTCGTAAGAAATTCCAGTTCAGTAAACGATAGTTTTCACACACATTGGAATGAGTTTAGTATCCAAATTGCTGTAACCTCTTTAATAAGAGCTATTCAGTGATTGAAAAAGAGAATGTAAACAAATTAAAAAATTAAAGAATGGCACAAGTTAGTTTTGACGAATTACTTGACGCAGGTGTACATTTTGGTCATTTGCGCAGGAAGTGGAATCCTAATATGGCTCCTTACATATTTATGGAGCGTAATGGAATTCACATAATTGATCTGTATAAAACACAGGCGAAGCTTGAAGAAGCACAAAATGCTATTAAACAAATAGCAAAATCAGGACGTAGAATTCTTTTCGTTGCAACAAAAAAGCAAGCGAAATCGTTGGTTTCCGAACTAGTACAAAAAGTTAATATGCCTTATGTTACTGAACGTTGGCCCGGTGGAATGCTTACAAACTTTGCAACTATCCGCAAAGCAGTTCGTAAAATGACCAATATTGATAAGATGGTTTCAACAAATTCATGGACCAACTTATCAAAAAGAGAAAGACTCCAAATTACTCGTGAAAGAGCCAAATTGGAAAAAAACCTTGGCAGTATTGCTGATATGAGCCGACTTCCTGCCGCACTTTTTATTGTTGATATCAATAAAGAAAAGATTGCTGTAGCAGAAGCTAGGAAGTTGAATATCCCAATTTTTGCAATGGTTGATACAAATACCGATCCTAACCTAGTTGATTTTGCAATACCTGCAAATGACGATGCATCAAAATCAATCTTCCTAATTGTTAATTCAGCTGTTCAGGCTGTTGCCGAAGGATTAAACGAGCGTAAATTAGCCAAAGAAAAACAAGATATTATTGACGAGGCTGAAGAAAATGTTGAAGATGTAGATATCAAATCAAAATCAGAAGCTATTGTTAATGCTGAAGAAGACGCTGACAAATCAGCTGAAAAAGGAGCTGATAAATCAGTTGACAGCAAACCAAAGCGTAAAAGGAAGCCCATTTCCAAAAATAATTAACAGGTAATAACTTATAACTGTATAAGATATGAAGATAACTGCCCAACAAGTAAATGAACTTAGAAAGCGTACCGGAGCAGGTATGATGGATTGTAAAAATGCTTTGGTTGAAACTGAAGGCGACATGGAAAAAGCCATAGACGTTCTAAGGAAAAAAGGCCAAAAAGTTGCTGCAAAACGTGCTGATCGCTCTGCAACAGAAGGTGTTGTTCTTGCAAAAGTTAGTGGTGATTTAAAGTTTGCAGCTGCCGTAATGGTAAATTGCGAAACTGACTTTGTTGCTAAAAATACCGACTTCATTGCATTCACTCAAAGTATTCTTGATTTTGCTGTTGAAAATAAAGCTAAGGATATTGATGCTTTAAAAGCACTTGTTCTTGATGGTCGTACTGTGGATGAATTAATCACAGACCAAACTGGAGTAATTGGTGAAAAAATTGAACTAGGACGTTTCGAAATAGTTGAATCGGAAAGCACATATGCTTATATTCACCCTGGAAACCGAATTGCTACTATAGCAGGTTTCAACAATTGTGGTGATGCACTTGCTGAAGCTGGAAAAAATATTGTTATGCAAATAGCGGCGATGGATCCGGTTGCTTTAGATAAAGAAGGTGTTTCAGAAGATATGATTAAGCGGGAAATTGAAATAGGTATGGATCAAGCTCGTCAAGAAGGAAAACCTGAAGAAATGCTTGAGAAAATAGCCATGGGTAAATTAAATAAGTTCTATAAAGAAAGCACTTTACTTAACCAATCATATATTAAAGATAGTAAGAAATCGGTTAGCCAATATTTACAAGATGTTGAAAAAGGATTAACTGTTACCGATTTCAAAAGATTAGCATTGGCATAATCAAAACAAATTATATTAAAGAAGCCGATTCGTTTGAATCGGCTTTTTTTTGTGTGTGTTTTTTACATAATTTAGCAAAAACAAGATACCTGATTTGGATGATAAAATTCCTACATCGCTTCGAACCCAATGTTAGTTCAATGAAAAAAGTGAATAAACCAATTGTTATCTTTTTAGCTCTATTGTTTTCCACATCGGTTTATGCTCAAAACTTTAATTCTCAGTCAAAATCAAGGGTAAATGATATAAAAAATAGATTTTATCTAAGAATTGGGTTTTCAACTCCCTCATGGAAATATTATGGATACAACGATGCCAATGAGCTTAAAGCAGCTTTGGGTGTTGAATCTAAAATTGGTGCTAATTTTGAAATTGGATCAATTTTTATGTTAAATAAAATTAACCTTGGTCCGGGATTACGTTTTGGAATTAATGCCGATTATGTATCTTTCAAAGCTCAGGTTTTTAATTTACCTGGAAGCGATAACTTATATAATCTTTTTATAAGTTCCAAGGTTGGTCCATCATTAACTTATATGCCCGAAAAAGGATTATCGTTTGATATTTACGCAAAATTAAACCCAATATGGGTTGCTTCAATTTATTATAATAAACAGAATTACGATGCCGGTTTGGATACATATCTTGGTTACGTGCAACTTATGTACTCATTCGGAATTAATGTTAAACTAGCCTTTTTGATGGTTGGCTTTGAATATGAAATAGGAAGCCTGAAATTGAAAAATAACTCCAAAGGAGAGTATTGGGGAAATGCATCCGATCCTAACAGTTATCTTACTCCAATGCCTGGATTTAACCTAACTCTTGGTTTGAGTTTTTAATTAAGAAACCTACCTATAGTGATATCTAATACACATAGCATCAATAGAATTTTTTATATAATTTAGCACCCTTTAACTATTTAAATATCGTCTATTCAATTTTTTTCAAAATAAAAAGCTTCAAAAAATGAACAAACTTATTTTACTAGTCTTGCTTATAGGAATCTCAGTTACTGCATTTTCTCAGGATTTTGAATCAGGTGACATTAATAAAAAATCTTACGTTCGTATTGGATTATCCACTCCATCATGGCAATATTATGGGTTTAGTGGTAAGAGTGATATGTCTGATGGTATCTCTACGTTTCTAACCGAAAGGAATCCAGAAATAATAAACTCCGAGTTAAAAGGAAGGATAGGTGGTGTTTTTGAAGTTGGTATGATTTTTCCTCTGAATAGCATTAATGTGGGGGACCACCTAAGATTTGGCATAAACGTTGATTGGCTATCACTTAAGGCTCAAGTTTTCAACCTTCAGGGAAGTAAAAATATCTATAATGTTTTTGCAACTTCTAAAATTGGACCTTCTTTCACCTATGCTCCTGCAAAAGCGATTGCATTCGATATTTACGCAAAAATTTGTCCGGTATGGGCTGCTGGCATATACAATAATCATCAGAACGCAGATGGCAACATTGATGTTTATCGTGGATTTGTTCAGCTTATGTATTCCACAGGGATAAATGTAAAACTTGCAATAATTATGCTGGGGTTTGAATATGAGTTTGGTGGATTAAAACTGAAAAACAGCGGTGATGTCTACTATGGTAATGCAAAAGATGATAGTAATAAAACTCCAATGTCAGGATTTAATGCAACTATTGGATTTTGTTTCTGATTTAATGAACTATTATTGTGTTTTTTGGTCAAATCTCTTGTAAATAACTCTATATTTTATCACTTCAAATAATTGATATTTGTATTTTTGCGCATCAATAACAATAGTGCAAAAAATGGATTTCTCAGATCAATTAAATTGTGTAATTACTCAATCGGTACAAGTATCACCGATTATGAAAATAATTAAGGTTAAACCTGATGGTTGGAAGCTGCCAGCATTCGATGCCGGTCAATTTGTAGCCCTAGGATTACCTCCCGATTCATCTCGATGTACAGCAGCTACCGACGAATTTGAGCCTCCAAAACCAGATAAATTAATACGTCGCGCATATTCAATTGCTTCCTCATCAACAGAAGATACCATTGAGTTCTATGTTACACTTGTGCATTCGGGTCAATTGACACCCAGGTTATTCGACCTTAATATTGGAGATAAAATATGGATGGGTAAAAAAGCCGTAGGCATGTTTACACTTGATCAAATTGCACCAAATAGGAACGTGATATTAGTAGCCACAGGAACCGGGGTTGCTCCTTATATGAGCATGTTACGATCAAATGCTTTGTTACGTTCAGGAAAGATAGTAGTCGTTCATGGGGCCGCAAATAGTTGGGACTTGGGGTATTCTTCTGAGTTAAAATTATTGGACAGCATGTTTTCAAACTTTAAATATCACCCCACAATTACTGAACCCGACAAAGAACCTTCGGGATGGAATGGAGATACCAGATTTATTGGTGACATATGGGAATCCGGCTTAGTTGAGGAGTTGGTTGGTACAAAGCCTTTACCCGAAAACACTGATGTTTTTCTTTGTGGAAATCCCAGAATGGTAGATGGTATGAAAGAGTTATTGTACAAAGATGGATTTAAGGACCACAAGAAAAAAAGTCTGGGAGAAATTCATGCAGAAGAATTCTAGAATAAATAAACAAGAATATGGATAATGAAGAAATAATCTGCAACTGTATGCAGATAACTAGAGGCGAAATTATTGAGGCCATAAAAGCCGGTAATCTAACCATTGAAGAAATAGGCGATGAAACAGAAGCTGGCACAGTTTGTGGCAGTTGTCACGATGAACTGGAAGATATAATTAAAGAAGTTGTTGGATAATACATTTACTTAACTCTTATAATATAGGCCTCATTTGCTAATCGTAGATGGGGCTTTTTTATGGAAGTCTTACTAAAATTTAGGTATAAAACTGAAAAAATAATTTCTATTTCACATATTCACTCTATTAATTACTGGTTTCCCTACCTTTGCAGTCATGAACTATCCTGCTAACTTTGAGCAAAAAATAGGCTTTGATCAGATAAAGCAAAACCTCAGCCAATTGTGTATAAGCACAATGGGGGAACAATTTGTCGACAAGATCAGGGTTTCATCAAATATAAGTTTAATTAAAAAACTTCTAGAGCAGTCCAGCGAATTCGTTAAACTATTGACTACTGGAAAAACTTTTCCTGCAAACGATTTTTTCGACCTTCGTAACGAACTATCACATTTAAAAACGCCAGGAAGTTATATAGAACAGGAAGTCCTGTTCAATCTTAAAGCATCTTTGTTTACAATAAATGAGATCCTATTTTATTTTAAAGATACAGAAGAAGACGCCTATCCTGAGCTAAAAAATTTGGTGTATCAAGTTAATTTCCCTTCAGAGTTATTACCAGAGGCCGAAAGAATTATTGATGAAAAAGGTGACATAAGAGATAATGCATCTGAAAATCTTAAGCGTATCCGCCAAAGTATCACAGGAAAACATAGGCAAGTATTCAGCGAAACTAAAAAAGCTTTTGAGCATGCCAAAAAATCGGGCTTTGTTCCTGATAATTCTGAAGTTACAATAAGAAATGGACGTTCAGTTATTCCATTAAAAGTTGCTGATAAACGATCGATAGGTGGAATTATTCACGATGAATCTTCAACTGGCCAAACTGTATTTGTCGAAGCTCCTATTTCATTTGAAATAAATAACGAGATCAAAGAATTAGAGAGTGAGGAAAGGAGGGAAATTATAAAAATATTAGTGATATTTACCGATAAGTTACGTCCATCAATACCAGATTTATTTGATGCATATCGATTCCTTGGACTAATTGATTTTATTCGAGCAAAAGCTCTTTTCTCAGTTAAAACAAAAGCAACACAACCTACTATTTCGAAAACACTGCCAATCGACATCAGAGAGGCGAAGCATCCACTACTATATATAACATTAAGAGAACAAAAAAAGGAAGTTGTTCCTTTGGATATAGAACTATCAGCACATAGCAGAATACTTATTATTTCAGGGCCAAATGCTGGGGGGAAATCCGTTTGCTTAAAAACAGTTGGCATACTTCAGTATATGTTACAATGTGGGCTCCTCATTTGTGCATCACCCGATAGTGTTTTCAAGATATTTGACAATCTATTTATTGATATTGGTGATGAACAATCGATTGAAAATGATTTAAGTACCTATAGCTCGCATTTGCTCAATATGAAGCATTTTTTGCGTCACTCAAACAGCAGTACCCTTGTTCTAATTGATGAATTTGGTACAGGGACAGAACCACAACTAGGAGGAGCAATTGCGGAAGCTACACTTGAACAGCTAAATGAAAAAGAAACCTACGGCGTTATAACAACGCACTATACAAATATTAAATTGGCTGCCGAAAGAATGCAGGGAATAGTAAATGGTGCCATGCTCTTCGACTCGAAGGAAATGCAACCACTTTATAAACTCCAAATTGGAAAACCCGGTAGCTCATTTGCTTTTGAAATTGCCAGAAAAATAGGGTTTCCTGAACATGTACTTAACAATGCAAAAAAGAAAAGTGGCGGAAAACATGTGCGTTTCGATCAGCAACTTCAACAATTGGAAATTGACAAAATAAAGCTCGAAAAACAACAACAAAAAATTGATTCATCAGATGCAAATCTTAATATGATGATTGATGAATACAGTGATTTGATTTCAAAACTTGAGAAATCAAAAAAACAAATAATAAAGGATGCTCAGGATAAAGCATTAACAATAATTGAGTCTTCAAACAAAGCTGTAGAAAAAACAATCCGCGACATCAAAGAAGCTGACGCTGACAAAACCAAAACCCGGGAAATAAGGCAAGAGCTTATTAGGAAAAAGGAAGAACTCAAAGTTAACCCAGACAATTTAATAGAAAAGAAAAAGGACACACAAAGCAAGAAACAAGATAAAAAGCACCAAACAAAGTCAGTAATTGATAATAAACCTCTCAAGCCAGGCGACTTTGTAAAAGTAATGGATTCAAGTATCGTTGGTGAACTTATATCTATCGTAGGGGATGATGCTCAGATTAATGTAAATGATGTAAAGCTTAAAACTTCCGTTTCAAAGCTAGTAAAGACTATAGCTCCAAAACAAAAGATCGTAAGAAGAACAGGATATAATGATATCGTAAGCGATCTTAATCAAAAGGCAGCAAATTTTCAATTAAGTATTGATTTGCGAGGCAAGCGTGCCGATGAGGCAATGTCGCTTTTGCAAAAATATATTGATGAGGCCATACTTCTAAATATGAAAGAAATAAGTATTTTACATGGCAAAGGATATGGTATTCTTAGAGAGATTATACGTGAGTATCTGCA